>JAKPVM010000201.1 GCA_029572555.1 Verrucomicrobiota bacterium
GATATATTGCCTCGCTATTGTCGGACTCAAGTTCTTCCATCACCAGATCCATTAGACCGTGTCGGGATTGGAATTCTTTGCCATTATACGACAATCTTAATCCCGCATTTAAATAGCTATAATGACGCAATCTCCTTTCAATGTGTTCAGGTCTGAATTGAAAATCCTTGAATATTTGCTGGTCTGGTTCAAACTGAATAAATGTCCCGTCCGGTTCGTCAGGCGATTTCCCTTGCTTTTGAGATTTTAATTCACCTTGTTTGAAAACTGCCTCAACGAATTCTCCTTCTCTGTAACTTCGGACAAGAAAAGATTTTGAAAGCGCATTCACAGCCTTCGTCCCGACGCCATTAAGTCCAACACTGAATTGAAAGACATCGTCATTGTATTTTGCGCCAGTATTAATTTGAGAGACGCATTCAACCACTTTCCCTAATGGAATTCCACGACCGTAATCCCTGACAGATACCTGTTTATCATTTATAGAAACTACAACTTCTTTGCCATATCCCATTATAAATTCGTCTATTGCATTATCTATAATTTCCTTAAGCAGTATATAGCAACCATCATCGTAATGGCTGCCGTCGCCAATCCTGCCGATATACATCCCCGTTCTCAGGCGGATGTGTTCTAATGAAGAGAGCGTTTTTATTTTGCTCTCGTCATAAATATGTTTTGTATTGTTCGCCATTTTATAAAACAAATTTGCCTCTAAAATATTTAAATTCAATAAATTTAACTACTGAAATTTCAGGGTCTTAAGAAATTCTTGTCAATCAATATTGATATAAAAATAAATTTGAAAGTATTGACAAAATATTGATAAGGAATAATTATATAGCGTTTGATGTGCCTCGGTAGCTCAACTGGTAGAGCAGCGGACTCTTAATCCGTTGGTTCTAGGTTCGATTCCTAGCCGGGGCACCATTTTTATTTAGTTTTCTGTAAAATAATTTCTCCAAGAGACTGGCTTAATTTCTCCTGTTCATCTGCGACTTCTCCAAGTCCTGTGAGGTATTCACTGACCCTTGCCATTAAATCTGCGCGTTTTTCTGCTTCTGTTACGATTTTTGCCAGATAACGTTCGCTTAAACCTATACCCGGTCCTGTTTTGTTATTTGTATCAATTGCTTCAAGCCAGTATTCAATTGTGCTTCCTTCTGATGGCGATGGTTCTAATTTAAATAATTCCCATTCAAATCTTCTGCGCAGGTTTTTAGGTTTTTCATTATTCAAGTCCAGTTCGATTATCTTTTCAGCACCTTTATCAACGGTATCAATTTTGTAATGGATTTTTATCTTATCAATTCCGAAGTCATCGCTTGCTTCAATTCCGATTAAGATTCTCGCAAGTCGGGTATATAATTCTTCTTTACGTTCGGGGTACGCGATTTTGACTGCTGGGGGTTTATCCGGAATAATTTCAATTTTGTAAAGGACAGGGGTTTTTGATTCAACGCCATAATTATCTGCAAGAAAGATTGAAAATCCTGATAATTTATTTGCAGGGATTTCAATTTCTCCGGTTAGTTCTTGCTTCGAATTTTGAACTGGAACAAGAGGAACATCAGTGTCAAGACCAGCAAGATGCAGCCTGCCCCCTTTCACCGGTTTTGTAGCGGTTATTTTTAGTTTTAGTTTGCTTCCTGCAAGAATACCGAGGTCGCCCGGATTTTTTCTAACCTGTCCAAGCCCGGTATATTCGGGATATTCTTGAATACATTCAAGAAAGGCAACTTCAGGCCTTGTGATTACCTCTATGTTGTATCGTTTGCTTATCCCGTCATTGAGTTTCACCCGGTAATTGAATGAGTCTTGAAGGTTGTCTAATTTAATAGAAAAAAGTGAACTATCAGAACTATTAGGATTCATCAAATACCTTGCCTCTTTTCCAAGAGAATGACTTATTATCAATTCGCCGTTTGATGGGATTAGACCGCGCGCTTTTGCCATTATTTCAATGGAGTCACCCCTTCCTACGATTTTATCGCCGGTGATTACCTCTACCCTTGTTTTTCTTGGGACTTCTATTGACGAGAGAAATACACGTCTAAAAAGCACGCCGCTGACTTCATAAGTCTGGTAAAATGCCAGCGCCGATAACAGCAATATAAGTGTGGTCAATGCCAGATATGAATTTAACTGTCTTGTGCTGACGATGCTTGAAAAATCCAATGGTTTTGCAATTTCAGAAGTTTCCTGCAACAATCTTTTTATTAAGGCAAGAGAAAAAGTATTATGGAATTCGTCGGATTTCAAAAATTGAATAGATGAAATTAACCGTGATTTAAAAACAGGAAATGCTTTTTCAACCATTAACGCAAGTTGTTCATCATCGGGTTTATTAACTATCTGTTTAAAAATTCCGTAATAAATTAAAATCCCTGCGATTAATATATAAGCCAAAAGCAGCAACGCCCTTACACCGATGCTAAAGTCAAATATCCAGTCAAATAACATCCCGACTGAGACAAGCCCCAGTATGGTTAAAATTAACCGACATATTGACGTCCCACAAATAACCGCAAGCCGTTTTTTGCCAAGAGCGGAGATTTTATCTGCTAACATAGAATCACAAGCGGGTTCTTTAGCCTGTTGTTGTAAGGTGCTCGTCATTTTAGTTGCGATTTTTTGCGCATTATCCATTCAGCAGTTACGATGGATAAAAGTATGATAAAATAAAGTGGTGATGACCATAATGGGGCTTCAATTCTGGATTCTATCTTTTGAGCCTTTGACTGAATAATTTCTGGCAATTTGTAAAGTTCTTCTTCACGAACAAATGCCCCGCCACTAATTTTTGCAATATTTTGCAACAATTCAGCATTCATTGCGGTTTCACCAAATTCAAATAGTGGTTCAATCACATTAAAATCAAGACGGATGTCTTTCTCGTTTTGTGTATAAAATTGGTATTGTCCAAGGGCTGGTGCGATAAACTCGCCCTGATAAACACCCGGCTGGTCTTGAACGAGCCTTAGTGTAATTTCTGTTTCTCCAGCCTGAGATTGTCCAGAAGTTCTGATTGAATACGCCGCCTTTACAAAAGGTTGGGTAAGTGGTTCAAAAGAGGTTGTATATAAACGCGCCAACACATTTACTTTTTCGCCAATAAGATAATTTTGTTTATCAGAAGAAAGTTGAACACGCTTTGAACCACCTAAAAGTTTTGGCAAAGCCATCCTTTGAACAATTTGAATCCACAGGGCGCTATGGTATGATTCGCCGATGTTTTTTCGCCAACGCCATGTATTATCCGTACCAACAAACAATACCTGTCCTACCCCATATTGTTGGAGGGCAATTACTGGCATTTTACCAAATCGTGATTCTTTTGATTCATCAATGTCAACCAGTAAAACATCCGCCGCTGGTTTTGCCCTTGATACTCGCGCATCCCAATAAATTGGCGGAAGATTTTGCCAGATTTTTAGATTGCTATCATCTGTGTCTCCCAATCGGAGCATAAGATTTTGTTTCCCCGATGGTGTGAGTTCAAGTTTTATTGGTTTTTCAAAAGAGGCTTCGCCAACGAGGTCAATAGGGATAGTTTCAAACTCAACTGGCAACAATTTTTCAAATGTAGTTTTACGGTATGACCAGGGATTAAATTTTTTCCCGGCGACCATTATTAAGCCTCCACCAAACTGTGAAATAAGTCCCGCAGTATTATCAATCTGTTCAGCAGTAAAATTCTTTGAATCAACATCCCCAATAATTATCAAATCATATTTGTATAATTCTTCTTTTGAACCCGGATAATTAGGGATGAAAACGGAGTTTTCAAATTTTGTAATTTCGGGATCGGCTTCAAAGAGAATGGATTTTAGATTAATTCTCCTATCACCCATTAATTTTGCGAGCAAATATCTGTATTCCCATCGTGGATATTGTTCTACAAGCAAGACATTAATTTTCTGGTCGATAATTTTAATTTGTCTATTAAGCAAATTATTGTCTTTCACGGTTTCTTCTTTGAGCGGGTCAATCACTGCTTTTAAATCATAATTACCTTTTTCTTGAGGGGTAAATTTCATAGCTAATGTTATTTCACCATCGCTTTGGAAGGTAACCAATTTTTCATCTGCAAGGTTGTTGTTAAGATAAAGCTTTAGGTTGCTTGATTTTCCAATCATTCCTTGCGATTTTATTCTGATTGTTGCTGTTGATTCTTCCTTTGCAAAAGCCACTTCCGGGGCAAATAGACTTATCATAATAATATCTTTTGGATAAGTTATGCCGACACCGTAAACATAGAGCGGAACGGCTTCATCTCGCGCAATGGCAGCGATATCAATGGGTGAACTACCGCTGTTGTTTGCGCCGTCAGTTGCAATAAAAATCCCGGCAAGAGGAGTTCCTCTTTTCTTATTTAATAAATCCCGAACTGAATCGCCTATTGCGGTCTGCTTTTCCTGTCCATTGAATTCGCTTAATAAATCTAAATTGTTTGCAGTGTTCGTCGCATTTAATACTGAATTTGTAGAAAAAATAATTTCTTTTGTTGTCCTGCCGAAAAGAAAGAAATTCAAGTCATATTGTTTTTCTAACTTGTTTATTAACTCGACGTTTTGATTCGTCAGAACCGATTTGACTAATTCAATGCGTGGAATTTGTTCCATAGACTTCGTAGTCAGGTGGTCGATAGTTTGGTTCAATTCTTCGGGTGCTTTGATAATACCTTTTGCAATGGCTGCGCGTCTGACGTCCATTGCATCGCTTCTGAAATCTTTAATTTGCATACTTGCTGTATTGTCCAGAAGTAACAGCAATGTCCGTCGGATATTTCCTTCAAGTGTTAGGGCAACTGTTGGTTTTAAGAAAATAAACAGCAGCATAATTATAAATGCTATTCTTAAACCAGCCATCGTATTGCGTCGCCATGCGGGAATGTCATCGCCAGGGCTTTTATATAAAAAATAAATAGAAACACCAATTAAAACAATTAAAAGTATAAACAGGGCGATATTTATTTCAGGATAAAAATCAAGCCTTGCGCTGGTTATTTTGCCAGTTTTTTCAATATTTATGTTAAGCAATTTTAAAAATAAAGATGTCATTTTGTTTTGCTGAAATATTGCGCAAGTGCTGATTCTGTTATAGCAATTAAAAGTGCCATAAGCGCAAATGGCATCCCGAGTTCAATCCCAAATCTGTTCTTCTGTATCTCATCTCTTATTGAAACACCTTGTCTCCAATGTAATAGATAAGTGTATTGTGAAATTAAGTCCAACTGTGGTTTGGAAAGGAAATTTAGGTTTGATTCAATTGGATTAAATTGGACTGCAAATTTAATTACTTTGTGAACATTACCCTCCATTAAGACTTCATAAACGCCGCTAAAATCAGTTTCATCATACTGAATGGCTGGGAGGTCATTTAATAGTTCAACACGTCTTAAACCGCGAGGTGAGTTGGTTGAAATTCCAGGTGGAATTATTACCACATCTTTTCCAAGACTCTCCTTGTCCACACGATATATAAAGGTGTCGCCTACTCGGAGAGTTAAATTTTCAAATTGCCGTGTTGTAATTGAACCAATCAGCCTGTGGATGAGTGGAACAAAAGCAGGTCTAACTGGCAAATCATTCCAAAATGTGTTAGCTGTGCTGGAAAATAAAACTACTCGTCCAAAGCCCTTTGCTTTCTCAACAATTGCAGGCTTACCATCATTGTAATTTAATATTATGCGCGTATTTGCAACGGAGTTTGAATTATTTTGCGGGACTAACAAATCATAAGCGGCGTAGAATTTTGCAGAAGAAAGCGTTCCAGAGGAAGGGTCATTCCAAATTTCAACAATCGGGTGGTTATAATCTTTGCTCTGAAAACTAAAAAACAGTTCACGATTATTATAATCGCCTTTGATGTTACCAAGTTTAGCAGGGAGTAGCGAGAATTTATCAAATAGTACATTATTGTAATATCTGCTTGCGGTTAGAGGTCCGGGAAATATTACAAGTCCACCGCCACGATTTACAAAATAGTCAAGAGCATTAATGGTCTGGTCTGATAATTCCGATACATCAAGAAGGAATACCACATCAAAGTCATCAAATTTTATATTGGTTAAATCTTTTACATAGACAACTGTTGGTTTCAAAAAATATTGCGGGGCTTCTGCTGGCGGAACGGGTTGAATTGCGTTCTTTAAAAAGAATGCCTGACCTTCGCGTGCCTCGGCACCGGGATTTCCGTCAACAAGTAATATGCGCACTTCCTTGACCGTCTTTATTGCAAGCGACAAAGTGTCATCAGCAGGCAATCTATCGCCAGTAATTTTGCTATTCAAAGAATGAAAACCGTCTTTATAAAATTTTGCAAAAAGCGAAACGGTTTTAGAAGTCCCGGAGGGTATATTGTCAATGACAACTTCATCGCAAGGTGGATTATCATCAACGCTCAAATTTACCTTAATATCTTTTTCCTCTACTTCTCCATAATTATTTACTTGAACTTCGAATCTAATTGGTTGGTTAACAGGGCAGAGACCACTTGCAACAGAAAACCTATTTATACCTAAATTGCGTTCTTGCGGTTCGCCAACAAGGATTATACTCACCTGGATATTTTCCTTTTTTGCTTCTGCAAATAGGTTCTGGATTTCTTTCATATTTTTCCATGCTAAACTTTGGCCATCTGTGATGGTATAAATTTCCCTTCTAATAGCGGGACGCACTTTAAGCATTTCCACTGCTTGTTTTATTAATGGGAGTAAGTCAGAGGTGCGTCCGCAAACTCTGGCTTCCTTAATAGCCTTACGTAAAAGGTTTACATCATAAGTCGGCTCTGGTATTACCGGGCGCACAATGTCTGATGCTAAAAACAAGGCGCTTGATGAACCGGGTTGCATATTTGAAATTATTTCATAAGCCACATTCTGCCCCCGTGTAAACCAATCTGATGTACCGTCGCTTGCGCTCATACTGTAAGAATTATCCAAAATTATTATGCTTGTTGTTTTTGCGCCTAAAATTCCGGTAGCGGAAGATTTAATCGCGGGTCGTGCAAGGGTCAGGACAATGATAGCAATTAAGAGACACCTCATTATTAGAAGTAGAATATCTTCAAGATGAATACGACGTTGGTTTTGTTGAACGCTTGTTTTTAGAAACCGCATTGCGGCCCATATAACTCGCTGGAATTTGCGGCGATTTAATAAATGGATTATTATCGGGATAGAAATCGCCGAAATTCCAATCAGCATTAATGGATTAAGAAATGACATTACACATCATCTTGAAACCCGCGTTGTTGTTTTTGCCCTGAAAGCGAGGTATCCCGAGAGCACTTCATTAAGTGGTTGTCCCGTATTTATCAGTATATAATGACACTGGTTTTTTTCACAACCCTCGCGAATTCTATTAATAAAAGACTGTAATTCATTCAGATAACTTTTCCTAATTTCATTTGGGCGGGTTAGAATTTTTGGTATTTGTTCAAGTCCTTTAAATTCCACAAGACCACGAAATGGGAATTCAAGTTCATAAGGGTCCATTGTGTGGAAGACAATTACTTCATTGCCGCAAAACCTTAAATGTTGGATTCCCTCGAGTATTTTGTTTTCATCATCAAAGAGGTCGCTGATTAAAATTACAATCCCCTTTTTTATAATTTGTAATGCCATATTGTGTAGCACAGTAGCGATATTTGTTTTTCCATCAGGATTATAATTAACCAGCTGATTCAATATATTAACCAGCGCAGACCTATTATCCGAACGAGGAATATAATGTTTTAATGAGGAATCAAATATCCCAAGCGCGACTGCGTCTCGTTGCAGTAATATTAAATATGACAAACAGGCTGCCATTATTTTACCGTAATCAAGTTTAGTCAATTGCCCAGAACCATATTTCATAGATTCACTACCATCAAGCAATACATAAGCTATAAAATTGGTTTCTTGCTCATATTGTTTAACATAATAACGGTCAGTTTTTCCCAGCACTTTCCAGTCTAAATGCCTTATATCATCGCCAGGTGAATATTCTCTGTGTTGCGCAAATTCAATGGCAAAACCGCGATATGGCGATTTATGTTCTCCTGCCATATAGCCTTCGACAATAAACCGGGCACAGATTCCAAGTTTATCTGCTTGATTAATTACCTTCGGGTCTAAAAGTTCGTATGGTAATTGTTTTTGCATTATCTCAATTTATTAGCATCGTTAAAATCAGGGAGACTAAATTATTTTAGTTTTTCGTCTTTTGGTATAGTTTCTAAAATTTTGCGGACGATATCGTCAGGTGTAACGCCTTCGCTTTGTGCCGAGAAGTTAGGAATAATTCGGTGTCTGAAAATTGGTGGTGCAACGGCGGCAATATCGTCACAACTCACATAATTTTGTCCCCTCAGCATAGCGCGGGCTTTTGCAGCCATAATTAAATTCATACTCGCCCTTGGTCCGGCGCCCCAGGTCAGCCATTTTTTGCAAAAATCAAGCGCATCCGGTTGTTTAGGTCTTGTGACTCTGACAATAGTTTCTGCATAAGAATAGACATGGTTTGAAACAGGCATCTTGCGAACAAGTTTTTGGAGTTCCAAAATCTGTTCGGCATTAAGCACGGATTGAATCTTAAAGTCTCTATCAACTGTGGTTGATTTCATTATCTGCAGTTCTTCTTCCTTGTCGGGGTAATCCACATTAATCATAAACATAAAGCGGTCAAGTTGCGCTTCTGGAAGTGGGTATGTCCCTTCTTGTTCAATAGGATTTTGCGTGGCAAGGACGAAAAATGGGTCTGGTAGTGGATAATCAATTCCTCCGACAGTAACTTTTCTTTCCTGCATTGCTTCAAGCATTGCAGCTTGAGTCTTTGGTGGAGTGCGATTTATTTCATCTGCAAGAACAACATTTGCAAAAATTGGTCCTTTAAGAAATTTAAATGTTCGTTCGCCAGTTGTTGGGTCTTGATAAATTATTTCTGTGCCAGTTATGTCGCTTGGCATCAAATCAGGGGTGAACTGAATTCTTTTAAATGACAGTTCGAGAGTTTGCGCAAGTGTTGAAATCATCAAGGTTTTGGCAAGTCCGGGAACGCCAACAAGCAAGGAGTGGCTTCGTGTAAATATTGCTATTAAAATCTGGTCAATTACCGCTTCTTGACCGATTATAACCTTGCTTATCTCATCTTTAATTATTTTGTATGCGTTTTTAACATTCTCAATGGCCTGGATGTCTTTTTCATTAATGTCAGTTTCAAGTATATTCATATAAAAATAATGTTGATTTATAACAGTTTAGACGAAACATTCTCCTGCTTATTCATAAACCAATTCTATTTAACTTTCTCTATAATGATTTATAAGGCGATTTAATCCTTCTTTAATATTTATTTTTTGTTTCCAACCGAGTTTTTTTAATCTTGTGATGTCAGCAACAGTGTAATCAATTGGTAAATCTTGAGGATTTTCTTCAATGAGTTCTTTTTTATCCAATATTGTAGAAATTAACCCTGCGATTTCGCGGACGGCGATTCCTTCTCCTGTCCCGATGTTAACAGTTCCCGAAAATTGTTTTTCAGCCAGTATCAGCAATGCCTCAGCAATGTCATCTATATAAATATAATCCTTTGTGCTTGCAGGTGATTTCAAAACAACCTTTTCGTTGTTAATTAATTTTCTTATTATAAAACTGCATAATCGATCTGGATGTTCACCAATTCCATAAGGATAAAAAATTCTTGCCCAACATAGATGAAAGTTCATTTTTTCCGCTTCAACTAACAGTTCCTGATGTAGTTGGTGTTTGCATTTTGCATATATTGTTTCAGGTTCGACAGGGGATTTATCTTCAATGAGCGGGGTATTAGAAGGTTTGTATTCAATACAGGTTCCAGTAACTATGACCTGTTGAACGCCAGAATTTACAGCCTGTTTTATAAAGTCTAAACTACTTTTTAAAAAAAAATAATTTTCCGGTGAGTTAAGATAAATTCCCGGTGTTGTTATCCATGCTGTATGAAGACATACTTGTGGAGCAAAGCTCTGGATTTTGTCCCACGACACCGAATCAAGCGAACCGTAAAACCATTTTATTTGCGGATGTCCGTCCAACACGCTCGGAATGGTTAGTTCCGGTAAAATCAGAGCGCCAATTTCATATTCTTTTTTTATGGCAAGCCTCAAACAGGTGTTGCCAATAAAACCTGTTGAACCGCTCAGCAATATTCTCATTGTGTATCAATTTTAAAACCGTATTTTCTTAACAGGATAATAGATGGCGATTTAATGGATAGCAATTCTTATCAAATAAGAGTGTGGTAAACCATATTATTTGTTCAATGAAAATCTTTGTTTGCCCGTAATAAAACCCACCAGAGTCCCTGCCACGCAGGAAACAAAAATTAATGGATTAAATAAAAGCATAATCAACGTTTTTGGTGATTTTACTCTCCATACGTGCCAGTTAGCAATATTTGAAAAAATAAATATAGCAAGCCCGCATTCGAGAGGCATAAATGGTAATAAAATTATCAGCAGGTATATATATTTCATTAAATGATGTCCCCAATGGTGAGCGTAAGCAGCATTTCTAAGTTTTAATCCCCACTTTCTGAACAACGCTCCAAAAGATTCTGCAAGTTGATAAGATTTAGTGAATACCTCTTTCCAGTTCGTAGCACGAGTTTGATTATGAAGATGGAGGACACGAACTTTTGAAACAGCAACCTCACCTTTTTGGCTCAGTCTCATATATAAATCCATATCTTCACCGGCAAAGCTGAAATTTTGTGTATCATAACCGCCTATTTCCAGAAAAACATTTTTTCTAATCAGGTCAAATTTTCCGCTGATGCCTTGTTTAAATTCACCAACCCAGCGAGCCATAAGGATTTTGCCCCAAAAATCGTATTTTTCCCATAATTCTTTAGGAAGCGTAACTGTCCCGACCACTGCAACCCGTTGGTCTGTCAATTCTTTGTATAATTCCTCTAATGATGTCTCACTCTCCGGTAGGCAATCCTGCTGCATATTTAAGATAAAATCACCAGTAGCCATTTTTGCACCAAGATTATAGTCCCAGCTCAAGGCAATATCCTGTGGATTTTTTATTAAAATTGTTCCTTCTGGGGGTGTTTCAAGTGGCTTTGGACTGCTATCAACCAAAATAATTTCATAAGGCGGAAGTGTCTGTTTTTTTAATTTTTCTATCAAATTGTATAAATCGCCAACTCGCCCGTAAATCGGGATAATTACAGATATTTTTGGGAGCTGTGTCATTTTTTAAAATATCAACAGTTTGAATTGTTTTTTAACAATATCACAATACGTGATATCTTAACCAGATTAGATTTTTATAATCAATTCAATAA
Source organism: Verrucomicrobiota bacterium (assembly GCA_029572555.1). Classification (GTDB taxonomy): domain Bacteria; phylum Verrucomicrobiota; class Verrucomicrobiia; order Limisphaerales; family JAKPVM01; genus JAKPVM01. Next base: position 11,322 of record JAKPVM010000201.1, read on the forward strand.
ACAAGGAACGTAAGGTATAGTGTTGACATTTTAAATCTCAAAGTTATTAATTATTTAATTAGTAAAAATGTTCAAACGATGGATAAATTGGTGGTATGTGACCTTTACCTTCCTCGCTTTTATAGGATTGGAGGTTACAGTTGTATACCTTCTTTTAAAGTATCTTGGTGTACTTGAATGATCCTATCAAGATGTAAAAATCAAACCTTACCCCCTTGATTTTTCAGGGGTTTTTCAACGCATTTTTCACTTTTAGAAATTTTTATCCCTTTTCCCCTCAATCATTAGCAAATAAATTGTATCTTGTTCATCTTGTAAAATATCCTGTCCATCCTGTCTATCCTTGTTAATTTAATCTTTTTTAATCCTTTGATATATCTTATGTGATTATTTTTTAGGGTTGTAAAATGAAATAAACATAATTCAAAACCTGCGAAAGCAGGTGACAGGATTATAGCAAAAACGATATGACACCGAAGCTAACCTGGAGGTGTCAGAGCCATTGAATTTTGATGATTAATTATCGCTCTATCACCACTGGCGTGGTTTTACCTTATGTTAATTTCAATGCTATAATCCTGCCACTCCTTATGGAGTTTCATAATATCAGCCTTCGGCTGATTGATATTTTACGGACAAAATATTTTTCGCAATATTAATTGTCAGAGTTATGGATATATATTTTTAATTATTGTATGCTAATGCAATATCTTTGCTAATGATTCAAATAAAGCCAGCACTTTTTATTTTTGTTGTGGGATGGCTATGTCTTGATTCAAAATGTTTTATTTGGGTTTGAGTAGGCAGTTGCTCAATATATCACATTCATAAGACATTCCCGGCTGATTTAACTGTTTCTTCAAAGTATTTTGATTGTATTGGTGCACGCTCCCGTCGCACAAAAGCATATTTCCGACATTTCCGTGTATATCGCTTGTCCAGGACCCGTCGGTGTATAATCGGGTTGCAGTTTTAATATTGGCGGGTTTGCAGTAATTATTGTCGCTTCCTTTAAGATTCCTATCAGCAGCAAGGTGCATAAGGGCTGATGTTGGTTTTGCTTCAGTCCCGATGGCAAAGCTTACAGCGCTATCTCCTAAACCACCCAATCCGATACCATTAACTCTTGTCCAGTCGTATGCTATAGATCTATCGCCGTCAGATGGACATCTTAATATTTTCGGGGTTGCCAATTCATTTGATACAACCTCAAAATGTTCCCAACAGTTTTCACTGCTTTGAGTTCCGCCATCTATTGGAGGAATTCGCCATGGATATTTCCCTTCATTGTCATCAGACCACATATTTAAACCCAAACCTACCTGACGAAGATTACTAACACAATTTATCCGTTTAGCCTTTTCCTTTGCTTTGCCAAGACTTGGTAGGAGCAAACTTGCCAGAATGCTAATGATTGCAATCACAACAAGCAACTCAATCAAAGTAAATGCAGTTTCTTTTTGCTTTTTAAAATTCTTCATAAAAACCTAATATTATGTAGCATAATACTTGCCATAAGGTTAAAATACTACTGTTTAGTTTGACTTATTCAAACCTCAACATATTCAACCACTTTTAAGGGCTTTCCACTATTCTGTAAAACATTGGTAAGTTATTTGTAATCAAGATCATATAAAAAAGACTTCCATTATCATAGCTCGGATTGGCATTAAGAATTGTCCAGTTGTTTACGGTTAAATTCGTTGAATAAAGCAAGTTTATCTGGTTTAGTCGCCAGTTCTCAATTGGAGAAGCGTCAACCCTTGATGCCTGAATTTGATATGTATTTGAGAAATAGTGGCTTATTTTTAATTCCAGAGGTTTTAAAAACGCAGCCAGATTGTAGGTTGGTCCAGCAGTTAAACATACAACGCCTTTCAAATCCTCGGGGACTTCAATTTGACCGTAATTATCAGCACCCCAGCAAACTACCGTATTGTCGGAAAGTAGTGCAATGGAATGGTTTTCACCGGCGGCAATTGCCTTTACATTGGAAAGATTTAAAGGAGGTGTAGATTGTCCATAATTGTTTCTGCCCCAGCAAGTTACCGTTCCATTGCTTAACAACGCCAAACTATGACCGCCACCGCCTGCAATGGCAACCACATTGCTTAATCCTGCTGGAACGCGGGTTTGTCCGTCATCATTGCGTCCCCAACTTGCCACAGTGCCATCTGACCGAAGCGCAAGGCTATGTTCAGCACCCGCAGCAATCGCTATTACATTTGTCAAACCCGCTATCGGTGTTGCCTGTCCATAGACATTATTTCCCCAACCAACAACCGTCTTATTGCTCTTTAAAACAAGACAGTGGTTCAATCCTGATTCAATTGCTATTAAATTTGTTAACCCGTTTGGCGGATTAGTCTGCCCATAAGTGTTATCTCCCCATACATATATCGTGCCGTTGCTTAACAATGCAATGCTGTGGTTTTGTCCAGCGGCTATTGATTTAATAGAACTGATGGACACCGACGCCTTGCCATATCTGTTATCTCCCCAGCCAATCACCTGTCCATTTTTTAACAGTGCAAGACAATGAAAACTGCCTGCTGCAAGAAGCGCAACATTAGTCAAACCAGCCGGCGGGATTAAATCTATATATTCATATCCATTCCAGATATTTGAACTTTGTCCCCATATAACAACCATTCCAGTATTTGATTGTGGTTCAATAACGGTTAAAACGGCGTTCTGACTTGTCACAGTTCCTCCCGCATTACTCACAGCAACAGAATAATTACCGGCATCGTCCTTTTTTACTGATGAAATTGTATAGATTGAATTTGTTGCGCCACTGATGTTAACCCCGTTTTTCTTCCATTGGTACGAAGTTCCACCAGAATCTACTACATTGAAAGACACGCTGGACCCGACCATCACAGTCTGACTTTTTGGTTGAACAAGGATAGTAGGTGGCAAGTTGACGGTGAGATGCGCAATAGCGCTTGTTACCACGCCGGCTATATTGCTAATAACAACGGAATAATCCCCTGTATCTGATGATTGCACATTTAATATTTTATAAGGCACAACAGTTGTGTTCGGAATGTTTGTTCCGTTTTTTCTCCATTGGTAATAAAAAGGAGAAGTCCCTTGAACATTAACACTAAATTGAGCCATTCCACCAAGAGGAATTGATTGGTTTGTCGGCTGTGTAATTATTATCGGTGGAACCCAGACATTCAATGTCGCAGATTGGCTTTCCTCGCTACTTATTTCATTTGAAACTATGACTTTATAACTACCCGCCTGATTACTCTGAACATTTTGCAAGGTCAAAACATAATTGGTGCAATTAGGTAGATTTGTTCCCTGATGTTGCCATTGATAAGCAATTGGTTGACTTCCAAGAGCAGATACCAGAAAGATTACGTTATTTCCAACAATCGCGCTCTGATTTTGAGGTTGTGAAGTAATTTTTACCGGCTCCAAATAAATTGCCATACAGTATCCGTCGCCTGCCGCTATGCTGACTAAATTTGAGAGATTTGATGGTATCTGATGCTGTCCAAACGTGTTATCACCCCATACAACTATCCTGTTATCTTGCAATATAGCCATACTCGTATTTCCGTATGCAGCAATTGCCTTTGCCCCGCTTATCCCATAAGATTGCCCGAAATAGTTATCTCCCCAGCCAACAACATATCCATTATCAAGTAATGCAAGACAATGAGCGCTACCGCCAGCAACTGCAACTGCCCGATATTGAAGATTGGTTAGCCCTGCTGGTATTTGCGTTAATCGGGGATCGGAAGTTCCCCAGACACAAACGCGGTAATACCCATCAACTGCAAGTCCGTGACTATTTCCTGCCCCGATAGAAATTGCCGGCATAGAACCATTGGTCAAGTATTGAGGAGGACGTCCTGGACTAATCCCGTATTGTGGACCGCCCCATCCGACGATCCTTCCATCAGAAAGCAGCGCAAGATTAAAACTATCTCCGCTGGCAATGCTAACAACCCCACTTAATCCAGCAGGGACATTTGTTTGCCCGGCGTCATTGTATCCCCATGCAACCACTGTTAAATCTTTCCTTAACGCAACACTATGTCCAAGACCAGCAGAGACCAAAACCACATTTGTAGCCTGCGGCGGTATATTAAGTTGACCGAGTTGGTTATCGCCCCACGCAACTACTCGTCCATCTTCTAAGGCAGCAAGGCAATGATTTTTACCTGCTGCTATGCTGACGCAATTTGTTAAACCAGACGGAACATTTGTCGGTCCATTATTGCTATTCCCCCACACAATAACGCTCCCTGATTTGCCATATAATTTGGTTGGCGCATTTAACAGAAATAAAAACATTATAATGGTTAAATGATAAATTAGTGGCTTCAAATATAGATGAGCAATAAACTTTTTATTAGTTAGCGCTGAAAAATTTTCATTCATAAACTAGTCTGATTTTAATCTATAAAATTTTTTGCTAATTAAGTTTGTGATAACAACATAAACAACGTCTTGATTGGTAATCAAACAGGAAGAGTTAGGATTCCATTGATTGCTGTTAAGGTCATCGGTTTCTTCCAGTTTAAAATTTGTGTTCCCATTTTTCCATAAGAGTTTAACCGAGTCATTATACCTTTCGATTTTTAACGCAGGCGGTTCTACTTTGTCAGGTGTAAATATCACCTGGTCAAGATACGCTGCGTCATCTCCTTCGGAGAAGACAAAGTTTTTTAAATATTCCCAGATAACAAGGTTCGTTTTTGCTGGCAGCCGCACCTCTTTGTACAACCAATCTGTTTCTCCTGAAATAACATCAATCATTTCCCCATCTATAAAAAAGACATAAAGGTCTGCATTGAACTCTGAGGATACTTTCCACCAGAAAGAAAGAGTTCCGGGACCGACAAAATATGTGCCAATAGCGCTTGCCTGGTCATCATCGATTACACCGCTACGCGCTGCGTCAACGCCATCATAAGACGGGTTTGTTATTGGAAACCAGTCCACATCGTAGCCAAAAATCCAATCCACATTAGTATTATCAAGCGCTTCTCCAATTGTTAACTGCTGGGCTAACAATGTTTGAGAAAAAACGATAATTAATAACACAATATAGAAAAAATGTTTCATCAAATCCTCATCGCTTACAGATATGAAATACTAATATGTATAAATTCAACAAATCAACATAAAATTAAACCTTGAAAAAAATCGGGTGTTGGTTTTAGTCTAAATGCAAATTTGATGAAACAGCCATTGTTATTGCCCGTTGTGGGTGTTATATGCGGGATATTGGCTGGCAACTGGATAGAATCGCCATTGTATTTGCTGACTTTTATTCCGGTTGTTTTTGTTTTTGTTAAATGGTTTAGGCAACATCTATTAACTCTGTGTCTGTTTTTTACAAGCTGGGCTAATCAAGATTTTCATTATTATCCCAATCCAATCTCTGATTTAAGGGCAATATTTAAAGACAAGGCTGCGATTGTTACAGTTCGCGGCAAAATTGATGGTCTATTATCCGAAAAATATATCAAATCTTCGACTGATAAAATAAGTACGAAATTTAATCTGGAATGCAGCGAGATATGTTTTGACAAAACAAATCAATGGATAAAAGTTAACGGCAAAGTCCTTGTTTTTGTAAATAGTCGTTTGTCCGAAGATTATTTTGATGGACAATTTATCGAGGCAAAGGGGATTATTAAACCACCATTGAAAGAACGAATATTTGGGCTGTTCAATTATCGAAAATATTTATGGAACAAATATATATATTACATTTTTCAGATTGACTCCACGAACGAACTAAAAATTGTTTCTTATAGCGATAATAAACCATCGCTGACATTCAGATTTGGTAAATGGGCTACACAGACATTGCGACGAGGATTGCCAGACGAGAGCAGAGACTCAGACATTCGACAGGCTATGATGTTCGGGTGGAAAAGTTTATTGAAACAGGATATTAGCGATAATTTTATTCGTTCAGGGACAATGCATCTTTTTGCCGTTAGCGGAAGCAACATTAGTTTATTATCCGGCGTAATAATGATTATATTAAGGGCTTTCTGTGTGCCGCGTATTATTTGCGGCATAATAATTATTCCTGTTATGTGGTTTTTTACCGCTGTTACGGGGTGGGAAGCCTCAGCAGTAAGGGCAACTGTAATGCTATCAATAATCGTAGTTGGATGGATGTTTTCTCGTCCATCAAATTTACTAAATTCGCTTTTTGCTGCTGCGATACTGATTTTATTATGGCAACCATCTCAACTTTTCCAGGCAGGATTTCAGTTATCTTTTATGGTTGTATTAAGCATTGCCTTATTTTTGCCATTTTTTGAAAGATTGTATGAATGGCTTACACAGAACGATCCATTCCTACCAAAACAACTTCAACCATTAAGTTCCAAAATGGTTAATCCAATCATAAGGTATTTTGGAGAATCTATTGGGGTATCGTTCGCTGGTTTTGTGGGTTCGTTTCCACTGATTGCATATTATTTCAATATGATGACTCTGGTTAGCATAATTGCGAACCTTATTGTAATTCCAATTAGCGCGCTATGTCTGATTTCAAGTCTCGGAAGTATTGCTACAGGATTCTGGTGGCAGGGTATTACCGAACTTTTTAACTGGTCAGGATGGTTCTGGTCAAAGTGTATGGTTTATTTCACAGAATATTTTTCCTCATTCAATTATGGTTGGTTCTATGTTACAAAACCATCTACTTCGTTAGTCCTTTTTTGTTACTTTGTTTTAATTTGTCTTACGACGAAGATTTTTTATAAACCTAAAATAAGGGTTTATTTTACGGTAATCGCTGCATTCTGGTTGTCATCACTATTTTATGAGTATGTGAACTACACCAATACGGTCGAATTAAATATAATTTCATTTCAAAGAGGACATTCTGTTTACGTTGATAAACGGTCTTCAGAAAATTGTTTAATTGATTGCGGTTCAGATTATGATATTCACTCGATGATAGAACCGCTTGCTGTTTCACGTGGCGCAAACAAAATATCAAAACTATTTTTAACCCACGGAGACGCCGCTCATATCAGTGGAGCTACAAACCTCTCCAAATTATACAAATTTAATAATATCTATATAACCGATGTAAAATATCGCTCTAAATATTACCGGGACGCTCTAAATTATTTCTCAAATAATGTTTGCAATTTAACTATGTTAAAACCCGGCGATAAAACAGGTGAAATAGAAGCATTATATCCTATACAAGGAATGAAAAATACGGCAGCAGATGACACTGCGCTTGTCTTACGCGCAAATTATTTCGGACAAAAAATTTTATTCCTTTCAGATTTGAGTGCAAAGGGAATTGAGAATTTAAAATATATCTCGCGGGATTTGTCTGCTGAAATAGTGGTAATTTCTAAATATTCGCTTTCTTCAAGATTAGATAGCGAATTACTCGATTTAATAATGCCTAAGTTAATTGTGGTTGTTGAAGAAGGTGAAAAATTTGACATATCACCGAAATTATTTTCCGAATTAAAACAGCGGAATATAATCGTAGAACAGGTTGAACCCGGCTTCGGTTTAACTATCTTATTAACCAAACACGGTTGGCAAATTAAAAGACCGCAGGAAATAAAAATGGATTATCCACAGTTTGATGAATTATAAATCAACCAAGTCTGAACTTGATGTTCTTTATTACCTCTTTTCCGAAACAAGATTGTAGTTTTATCAAGATTTCCCGTTTTTTAAACCGAGAGATTTCGCTTAGCCAAACGTTGCTATCAACATTCACAATCAATGTTCCATTTTTTAATATGGCTGGTTGCGTATGTTCAACAATCACCGGGTCAATCCCATTCCGCCAGACATTTAATATCTCCGCGTTTTTTCGTCGTTCTTCAAATTTGATATGTTCAAGTGTGCTTTTTACAATATCCGCAGCAACTTTTTCAGATTTTGTTCTGGCGCGTTCTTCTTCGGACAGGTCAACGCCGCGCCAATCAGCCAGCGCTTCCAACCGTGCCTGCTTCACTTTATCCTCAGATTTATTTTTTCGCCGCACCATTCCAAAACCACCCAAAATTAAGCATTATGAAAACAGGAACTCAATTTTCTCGCCTTCTTTTAATTTAACCGTTTCTTTCAATTTTACTTTAGCAATTCCATTTTTTATTTCTATGGTTGAAGGCACAACTTTCTTTTCATAAGCAACTGAAATTTTAGTGGACTTTGCCTGTTCAGGCAATCCAATTGCTATTTCATTAAGGATTATCTCTCCCCATTTAACTGTAAGTTCAGATTTGCCGAGACTTGTCTCAAATATTTGAGAATAACTTCCCCAGCCGTTTGCAGAGGTAAAGGCAGCCTTAAAGTTTTCCGGTTTTAATCGCGGTTTAAATTCAAAACATCCATCTGGGCAGTGGCAGATAAATCCACAGGTGCTCAGGAAAACGCCGTAAGACGCCATCGCCCTTGCATAATGGTCTCCACACTCAATTTCATTATATGGATTTCTTTTTGATGGGTGGTATCTGTCGTGGATTGCGCGAGAGATTGCAAGTCCTTCAAGGAGCATTCCTTTGGCAATCATATTCCACGCTACTTGATATTCAAAACCCGTCATACACTCATTGAAATAACCCGCCGCCCAATCAGCCCCTTTTCCTTTAGCCATCGAGTAATCCCAACCTTTAATTGGAAAGGTGCACATAAGCAATCCTGCCTCTCCCGGCATTGCATACCAACGCCCCGGCTTATTCGCATTTCGCCACGGACCGACATCCGGACAAAAATTATAACGCCACAGAGATTTTAAGGCTGATTTCACCTTCGTCTCATCAAGAAGCGGGGCATACCCTAATTGTTCAGCCCAGCTATCACCCAGCACCTGGTCAATATGACAGCCAAGACCGGAATTGATTGTATCTAAACGATTTTTATCGCACATATTGATGAAGTATTCGCCATTAAACAAATCTCGTTCAATCCTTGAACGTCCGCGCTCATAAATACTTTTGCACAATTGGGCAAATTCAGTCTCTCCAAGTTCTTCTGCCATAATTTGTGCAGCGCGCAACGCCGCGACATACATCCCGCTTAGCCATGCAATCTGTCCGTACCAATCTGTATCAAGTGTATTATGCTGAGCGCCATCAATTATCCCATCTTTATCAATATCATGATCAATTAAAAATTGAACAGCCTTTTTACACCTACTCCATACTCGTTTTAAAAAAGCATTATCCTTACTCATCTGATGTTCCCTGTAAGTCCGCAAAACTATTCCTGCCTGACCATCTACAGCCCAATGATTATTATGTTCTGCCCTGAATCGGATTTTTCCTGTTGGTTCGTCAAATGCCACACCGTAATCAACATATTCCCGCAAGTATCGTTCAAATTGCGGAAACAATCGCGCAACGGCCTGAGCGTAATGCCAAACGTGCGTGCAAGTTCCTTCGCAGCATCCGACGCCTTCATAAGCGTAAAACCTGCCATTACCAAACCAGTAACAGGTATTTGTCGCAAGATGTGAAACAGTAGCAAAAGTGCGGTTTAAGAACCAATAGGGCAAAGTTGAATCGTACCAGGTGTTATGCCATAGACGGGTTTGGCTCGTCAGCCTATCAAAATCCTTGATAATATATTCTGCCACTTCATAGGCGCCCTTGAACCGCTTTCCATAATTGCGCCCTTGAGTATTTGATAAACCACTAACCTGGACATTTGGAAAATACCAGGTAATTATAAAAATAACATCACGGGATTCATTCGCTTTTAATTCAAAAGATTCCGACAACGACCCGAGAAGTTTCTTATCATACGGCGCAACAGCTTCATTTTTATTTTCTCCGAGTTCACCTTTGAACAATCCTGCTGGAATTGTGAGCGATGGCAATTCAACGTTTCCATCAATCTGCGATTTTTTTTGTGAAACCAAAGCCAACCCCATTGACCCATAATCTGGCAGTTGTTCATACAGGATAAGGTTTGTTTTAGGCGAATCAGTGAAGACAATGTTATCCACGCCAATATTTCCCCAACTTCCTTGTTCCATATCCACGATTTGAATACGCCCTTTTTTGCCAGCCCATTTTTTAACATTCCAGATAGACGGACTCATTTTATTGTCGTTCTTTCCTGTTGCAGACAACACTACCTTATCATCAATCAACAAATTTACGCAGGTTCGCGTTTTGTGTGCACCGCCACCTACCAAAAATGTGATATAATCCCGTTCGATGACGAACTCCTTGCTCAACAAAGTCCCCGTGTGAGAATCTCTCCGTTCCACAGTTTCAGCTGGCGCTGAAGCGTGCGTATTGACAACAAACTTCCCTTCCCCACCTAATTCGCCTTGATATGACGGAACCTTTCCTCGCTCAACTGGCGCATTTCCAAACGCTGTTCCTGAAACTTCCCAATTCTTATAAGTCCCACTTTCAAAGTCATCAAAGACAATATCCTGTCTCGTTGACGGTTTTGTTTTCGGTCTATCAGCCGAACATTGAAGAAAATGAAATTTATCATTTCGTAAAATCTTGTTTAATCTAACGCCGTCAACTTCGTTTGAACTATTGATGCAAACCGCATTTTCCAACCAGCCGGCGAACTGGATTTCAACGGTACGGTTTAATTTATTTTTTACGGTGAACTTCATTATTGTTGCTGGCAAAGATGAATCCACTTCATTCAAAGGAATGAATGGAGAAAAAGCCTCCAGATTCACATCAACAGCTGATTCTGTGTCTGTATATTCAACAAAACCAATAGGGTATTCACCTATAAACTTAACCCTTCCCCAACCCGTATGGTCAAGCGGTCTTACCTGAACGGAGTCGGAATATTTTATCTTTATAGCAAAACCTTGTTCCAACGGAGAATACGGTTTCATCGGATTTGAATAACTAGGACCGCCAGTGCCTGAATTATAAATTTTATTAAAGATGTCCCAATGCCATAATTTTCCATCTCCACCAAGATACAACTGACCGGAACAAATACCGCCGATAGGCATACCAATCTTCTCAGATTCACCCCAGTAATACGCCTCCCGCTCGCCCCTTTCAAAAAGCGATTTCACCCATTTTGGATTAAGGTTTTTATCAGCAGGGACTAACTTTTCAAAACCGTTTTGCAGTTCAATACTCAATAATGGATAACACCCAAGCGCAATGCCGCCTATACCAATCGCCTTTAAAAATTGTCGCCTATGAATTGCTGTTGCCAGATTAAACTCTGAAAATGAGGATTTTTGATTATCATTCATATATGGTGATAATCTCATAACAGAAAATCGCTAAAAGCAAGATTGAAATATTCAATCTTAAATAAGAAACATTCATAGAAAAGATGGCGAT
>JAKPVM010000342.1 GCA_029572555.1 Verrucomicrobiota bacterium
GCTCTTTCACCGGGCATGGCGGAAGGGGTGATGCGGCGCGGCATCCCTGCGTCACGTATTACAGTGATTCCCAATAGCTGTGATCTAGAACTGTTTGATGTGCCGGCAGAACATGGTGATGCATTCAGGGCAAAACATGAATGGCTTGGGAAAAGACCGCTTATTGTTTATGCTGGGACAATGGGTTTTATCAATGGCGTGGAATATTTTGTGAAACTGGCTAAACGTGTATCGGAATGGGATCCGGAAATCCGTTTTCTTGTGGTCGGCGAAGGCAAGGAAGAGCGCCAAGTAAAGGACACGGCGGCATCGCTTGGAGTCCTGAATAAAAATTTTTTTATGATTCAGCAAATACCCAAGCGTGAAATGCCGTATGTGTTAAATGCCGCGGATGACAACGTCATTTGTTATTAATTTAAAAGAATTGTGGCCGAATTCAGCCAACAAGTTTTTTGATTCGCTGGCCGCCGGAAGACCGATTGCCATTAATCATGAGGGGTGGCAGGCGGACATCATCAGGAGAAGTGGAGCAGGTCTTGTGCTTGATCCTGTGGATATTGATAAATCCGCCGAATTGTTGTTGCAAGCACTCAAGAACAGAGATTGGTTGGCCAACGCCGGACTTGCTGCACGAAAGTTGTCGCGGGAGGAATTTTCCAGGGATGAACTTGCCAAACGGCTGGAAAATATTCTGCAAAATGTTGTTTCCATAAAGGAGTCAAAACTATAAACGCTTAAATTGCCATTTTATTAAATGAAAAATAAGATTTATGCTTATTTCGGCAAGCGTATATTTGATCTTGCGCTGACAATTCCAGGTTTGGTTGTTTTGTTCCCTATTTTAGCAGTGACAGCACTTCTGGTGCGTATTATATTGGGTTCGCCCGTTTTGTTTCGCCAACAAAGGCCGGGGTTAAATGAGAAGCCTTTCTATTTGTTCAAATTTAGAACGATGACCGACGCCAGGGATACCAGCGGCACCCTTCTTCCCGACGCGGAGCGTCTGACAGCCTTTGGCCGCTTTTTGCGGGCAACCAGTCTTGATGAGCTGCCGGAATTGTTCAATGTCCTCAAAGGTGATATGAGCTTGGTCGGTCCCCGGCCACTCCTGATGCAGTACCTGGAACTCTATACTCCGGAACAGGCGCGACGTCATGAAGTGCGTGCGGGCATCACCGGCTGGGCGCAGGTCAACGGGCGTAATGCCATCACGTGGCAACAGAAATTTGAATATGATGTGTGGTATGTGAAGCATGTACAATTCAGCCTAGATCTGGTGATTATCTTAAAGACAATACAAAAAGTTGTAATGCGCCGGGACATTAATTCGACGAATCATGCAACAATGGAAGATTTCAAAGGAAACAACTAAAATGATAGCCTTGGGTTTGATAAAAAGAATCGAAGTGGACTATGGAACTCCTTTCTATTTGATGTACCCAAATATTTTTAGGGAAAATGTCCGTGCTTTTAAAGGTGCGTTCGAAAAATATTATGATAAGGTTTTGGTGGGCTATTCTTTCAAAACAAACTATGTGCCGGCTATTAGTGGCTTGGCTCGCGAGGAGGGTTGTTATGCAGAGGTAGTGTCAAGCATGGAGTACAAAATGGCTTCGAGAATTGGCTTTGATGCAAAAAAAATTATATTTAACGGGCCGGTTAAAACAACAGAAGACATTTTTTTTGCACTTAATGAAGGTTCAATTGTCAATCTCGATTCACAATATGAAGTAGATTCATTGTTGTCCTATAAAAAACAAAATCCCTCAAAAGAGGTAAAGATCGGTTTAAGAATCAATATACAATTGAATGATCCCAATGGGAAATCGGTAATTCAAGCCGGACTAAAAATTGGCAGGTTCGGTTTTTCATCGCAACATCTCGAAGAAGTCATTCCTTTATTGAAAGAGAACAACATAACGATCAATTCGCTTCACGGTCATACATCATCAAGCGACAGATCCATCGAGAATTACTTGATTATCGCGGGGGAATTGTTGAGAGTTGCTAAGCGGTTTAGTCTGTCCAACGTGGAGTACTTTAACATTGGCGGCGGTTTTTTCGGTGCTGCCGCGGAGGGCATAGATGTTGAGGGGAAGCCATCATACAGTGATTATGCGTCATCAATAACTTCTTTTTTATGCGACGATGAGTGGTTCATAAAACAGAAACCAACAATTGTTATTGAACCGGGAGTATCTGTTGTCGCTAATGTATTCAGTTTTGTAACAAAGATTTATCAGCACAAAACTGTGCGAGATAAGCATTTCATTATTGTCGATGGAAGTGTTTTTGATGTCAAACCATCTATGCACAAATATAATTTACCTTTTTCCTTGCTAAATGTTGATGCGGGGACAGAAACAAGAAAGATAACAACTGATGTTGTGGGATCAACTTGCATGGAAAAAGATATCATCCTGTCGCAGGTGGAATTGACCGCGCCAAAAAAAGGCGACTATATTATTCTTCATGGGGTTGGTGCATATACGCATGTTTTGACGCCGACATTCATCAACTATGTTTCGCCGATTTTTGCTCTTGAAAATGCCAACATCCGTCTTATTAGAAGAAGACAGAGTCTGAACGATATATTTAATCTTTTTGATGTGTAAGCCATGAACATCCTATTCACCTGCGCCGGTCGTCGCAACTATTTGATCAATTATTTCAAGGAAGCCTTAAACGGTGCGGGCAAGGTTTTTGCGGCTGATATGCAATTAACAGCTCCGGCCTTGGTTGATGCGGATGTGGCCATACAAGTCCCAGCCGTATATAGTGAAGAATACATTCCGAGTTTATTGGATATTGTAAAAAAACATCGTATTGCGGCGGTAATTTCATTAAATGACCTAGAACTTCCAATTTTAAGTGCCGCTAAAAGTAAAATAGAAGCGTTGGGCGCTAAAGTAATTTTAGCAGATGAAAGGGCCATCCAAATTGCGTTCGACAAATGGGCGACGGCGAAATTTTTAGAAGCAAACGGGTTGAACGCACCAAAAACTTATATGGATTTGGCAGCAGCTAAAAAAGCCATAGTAGCCGGGGAGTTGACATTCCCGTTGGTGATAAAGCCGCGATGGGGTACTGCATCTATCGGTATCGAATTCCCGGAAAGTATTGAAGAATTAGAATTGGCTTATAAGCTCCAAAACATTCGTTTAAAAAGATCCATGTTGGCGGAAGCAAGCAAAGAAGACATAAGGCACGCCATCTTAATCCAAGAAAAAATTACAGGAACAGAATTCGGAATGGACGTACTGAATGATTTTGAGGGCAATTATGTAGGTACTTTTGTTCGCCAAAAACTGGCTATGCGTGCAGGAGAAACAGACAAGGCGATTTCGGTCATTGATGAGCGTTTCAATAAAGTAGGTAAAATTATTGGGGAAAACCTAAAACACATTGGCAATTTAGATTGTGATGTGTTTGAACATGCGGGTGCACTGTATGTTCTGGAGTTAAATCCACGTTTTGGTGGCGGATATCCATTCTCGCATGAGGCTGGTATTAACACTGCAGCAATCTACATAGAATGGTTAAAAGGAAACAAGGATATTATAAAGCACTTCAACCACAAAAAAGGATTGATGTTCTCTAAATGCGATATGTTGATAAAAGTAAATTAAAATGATCTAAAGGCTTGTAATTGAATAAAATAATCAACAATTGGTTGTTGGATAGATTCAGGACGGATTACACCGTGAGGGGGCTTCTTGTCCGGGTCGGGGTGGACGTTCTTCTTTGCAATCTGGGCCTGTTCATGGGGATCCTCGCCACGGTTGGGCTCAAGGCGTTCACCTGGCCGACGACTGCAAAATCCTTCTTCCATCAGATGTTTTTTGAGGTCTGGCTGGCCAATGTACCC
>JAKPVM010000343.1 GCA_029572555.1 Verrucomicrobiota bacterium
ACCTGACCTCGACGCCTTCTCCTCGACACTTAAGGCCCGTAAATACAGCCGTAAGACCATTTCTCAGTACCTGCGCAACGCGCACGCCCTCCGCGAGCATGCCGGCAAGGACGCTTCATCCCTAACTCCCGACGATGTGAAGAAGTATCTATCTTATCTTGCGGATTGCGGCGCCTCAGCTTCAACTATTAACGTGGCGATTAGCGCCTTTGAGCTTTTCTTGCCAGGTCTGAAAGACGCCATGCCGGGCCACCAGCTCAAAAGGCCATCTAAGGACAAAGTTCTTCCAGTTGTCTTAAGCATACACGAGGTAAAGGTGATTCTTTCGTCTACGACAAACCTGAAGCATAAAACAATGCTTTCTCTCATTTATTCGGCAGGGCTTCGAGTCGCCGAGGCCGCAACACTGAAGATTGCCGACATAGACCGCCATCGTCGGCAAATTACCGTTCGGCGCGGCAAAGGGCGAAAAGACCGTGTTACGCTTCTTTCAAGCTCATTTGTCGCTCTGCTCGAACGCTACCTTGCCGAATATTCTCCTCGCGAATGGCTTTTCGAAGGGCAGGACCCTCGAGAACACATAAGCGTTCGGAGCATTCAGCATGTTTTCGCCGCAGCGTGCACTCGAGCGGGAATTATAAAAAAGGCCACCGTTCACAGCTTGCGACATTCATTTGCCACGCATCTGCTTGAGCAAGGAACGGACATTCGATACATACAGGAGCTTTTAGGGCATAAAAGCCCGGCTACTACTATGGTGTACACGCACGTGAGCACGGTATCGTTCAGGAATATTGTAAATCCACTCGACTCTTTCGATAAAGAGGTTTAAACGAAAGGCTTCGTATTTTACCGGTATATGCGAAATTCGCCTATACCTTGCTTTCAAGGATATAGGCGAAAGGTTGCGTTAAAAAGGAGTTGTGCGAAAGCGGTGAATTTAATGATTAATACGTCGGGCGTCCTGCCCGCTTATTTGGAATGATACTTTTTCATTCTAATAAATTTTGATTATAAAGAGAATAAATGAATTGATGAGTTAAGAGTGTTTGTTATAAAACAAAAATACTTGGAGGTTTCCATGGAAACACCTGAAACATCAAAAGCATTTCAAAAATTTCTTTCTTGGCTTAAACAAAATATTCTAATCATTGTTTTACTTGTTTTATTGTCAATATTCGTTGTTAATAAGTTAAATAAATTTGAATCTATTATCGTTAAATCAATTATTCAACCAAATGTTACCTTGGATTTCCAAAACAAATCTGGAGCGGCTTGGATTAGATCTTCATTTACTGATATTTTAGTTGGATCTGACGGTTCAATTAAAAAAGGTGATGGATATGAAGTAAAATTAACAGTTTTAAATCCATCATCTGTTACCTTGAATAGTATTAGATGTGAATTTAAATATAGTAGTTCTACGATACCCGTTATTTATGAAGATATAAAAATGTCCATCCCTCCTGGTAGTTCTAAAACATTAAAATGCTTTATTTCGGATCTATCTGATTATGATCTAAAATCAATAGATGTTTCAGTACAATTTGATCAAATATCTTTTTATCGGAGATAATAATATAGACTTATCTTAGAAGGTAAAATACGTCCATGTATTTTACAAATTCGCAGTGTAAAACCGCACCGCCTTCGCACAACAAAGCTTATGCGCTGCGCTCGCGAAAAGACTCGCTTGGCCTGACGGCACATTTGCGAACTTGTTGTAATATGAATTTTAAAGTTTTAAATAAATTTTAGTAACAATGACATTTTGCTTTCGGTCGCAAACGTCGCATAAGCAAAACGTTATGTGCAATGCTCAGGCACGTCGTTTCGCGAACTTTTTAAAATCGCGCTGGAGTTGGTTATAACTTTGCGTAACAGTTGATACGTGTTGGCTGCGAATTGAATCTTTAAAGCAGCAGAAAATTTATTTAAATAGTTAAGCTTTGAATAATCTTGTACAAACAGCAAATGGTTTACTCGTTGAAACTAAACACGCGCAATTTTAAAATATTCGCTACACTATGAAAATGTGCCTGCTCACTGCACATAACTACGCTTACCCGCGGCGCTCGCGAAAAGACTCGCTTGGGTTTCACCACATTTGCAGCTTAAGGCATGAAAAATTCCTTGCCTTTAAAAATTGATTCTATAGAAAATTAATTTCTAATCATTTGCAAACGTCGGGTAAGCTTGTCCGTTATACGAAACAGCCACAAAAATAATTACCCGGCATCCGTGCCGGGAATTAGTGGAAATAAATTTAACGTTTTGGGAGGTATATGTGGCATTATTAGATCATAACGGTGAAAGCGAATTACCGTTTAGCAAAGATAAAGTGTTTGATGCTTTATGTATTGCAATTCCAAGTATTAAAGGAATGAA
>JAKPVM010000231.1 GCA_029572555.1 Verrucomicrobiota bacterium
AAAGAGCGAATATTAGCACGAATTGAAGGCAGAGAAATTGACCACCTGCCGCTAATGCCTATAACGATGATGTTCTCCGCTGACAACATCGGAGTTAAATATGGGAAATATGCCGCAGATTATCGGGTTTTGGTCGAAGCCCAATTGCGCATTGCCGAAAAATATGACATTGACCAAGTCTCTTGTATATCCGACCCGACGCGCGAGGCTGCCGATTGCGGCGCAACCATAAAATATTTTGACGACCAACCACCCGCAATTGTAGAAGAAACGGCGCTACTGCTTGATAAAACAAAACTCGCAGATTTAAAAATCCCGGACCCGCTTGGCGGTGGCAGGATGCACGACTGAGTAAAAGCGGCTGCGCTTTTTAAAGAAAAAGTTAAAAATGAGAAATTAATTGAGGGCTGGATTGAAGGTCCTTGCGCAGAAGCCGCAGATTTACGCGGGATTAATAATATTATGCTTGATTTCTTTGATGACCCCCAATTCATAACAGACCTTTTTGAATTTGTTCTGCAAATGGAATTAAGATTTGCAAAGGCTCAAATTGATGCCGGCGTAGAGTTAATGGGCATCGGTGATGCTGCTGCATCTTTAATTGGGCCAAAACTATATGAACAATTTGCATTTCCTTTTGAAAAAAGATTTGTCGACGGTTTGCATAAAATGGGGGCAAAAGTCAGACTGCATATTTGTGGCAATACGCGAAAAATATTGGCAGGAATGGGGAGGCTTGGGTGTGAGATTGTTGACCTTGATTTCTTATCGCCAGTAAGCGAAGGTCGCGCCGCGATGGGAGATAAACAGGTCATTCTGGGAAATATAAATCCGGTAAAAGTTTTACAAGATGGTACACCCGAAGACGTTCTCAGAGAGTTAGAAAAATGCCATAAGGAAGCAGGAGAACGTTACATAGTCGGTGCAGGGTGCGAAGTCCCAAGAAACACACCGACGGAGAATATGTTCGCAATGCGCGATTACGCCCGCAATCATAGACTGTCTGCTTCTCCTTGATAATTCGTTTTAATTTTTTCATAGGGTTTAATATGGGGAATGGTATCAGCAAATTAGTTTTGGATAATGCATCAGAAGGAATTATCCTATGCGATTGCAAGTTTAATTGTATTTATGTCAATAAATTTATAACAGCTTTAACTGGAACTTGCATTGATGCCAATCCCAATAAACCAATCGAACACATTCTTCCATTGTTAAATCTTGATTCGTTATTAGAACATTTCAATGCCGCAGCCGCAGGAAAAGAGACTAAATGCGAAATTAGTTTCATCCGAAAAAGTGATTCTTCAAAAATCTGGGTTTACGCACGGATAATGCCGATACAATATAATAATTGTAACTACGTGGTTGCATACCTGTCGGATATCTCAAAACAAAAACAGAGTGATACCGCTGAACGTCGTCGCCAACAAGAGATGATGAGATTGCTGTCTGCTGCAATCAGAGTAGCAGGAAATGCGATAATTATTACCAATAACCAGGGCGAGATAGTATGGGCAAATCAGGCTTTTACACAGCTTACGGGATACGAACTTGAAGAGGTAAAAGGTAAAAAACCGAGCATTTTAAAATCTGGAAAACACAATCAGGAATTCTACAGCGAACTATGGGATACAATAAATTCTGGAAAGGTTTGGCAAGGCGAGATAGTGAACCGACACAAAGACGGCATCCTTTATTTTGAAGATATGACAATAACACCTGTATTTGACGAAACAGGCAATATCACCCATTTTATTGCCATTAAATCCGATATCACAAAAAAGAAAGAAATGGAACAGGAGTTGCGATTTTTATATAAACGATTCGAACTTATTTTTAATTCAAGCCCAGCGGGGATTGCAATTGTCGCACTTCGTGATTTTAGATTTATTGAGGTAAACGCAAGTTTTCTTGAAACGACTAAATATAAAAGGGAAGAAATCGTCGGTTTTTCAGCAAAAGAATTAGACCTGTTTGAAAAAGCAGATGATTTTATTCAAAAACTTCAAGATATTAGTACCAGCAGTGCTCATCATAATTACGATTTAAATATTAAGACCAAAGACAGAAGAATCAGAAATGTTTTAGTTTCATCTGAAAAGGTTAAACTTGGTATCGAAGATTGTGTGGTACTAATTTTAAACGACATCACGGAGAAAAAACTGTTAGAGGAACAACTTTTGCATTCACAGAAACTGGAAAGTATCGGAACCCTATCCGGTGGCGTTGCACACGACTTTAATAACATACTTACTGTTATCCAGGGACATTCAAACTTGCTAATGATGAGCCCATCGCTGCCACCAGAATTACAAGATTCAGTAAGACAAATCGCTGAAGCAGCCGAACGCGCAGCAGGTCTCACGCGTCAGCTTTTGGGTTTCAGCAGAAAACAAAGACTTGAACCGAGGTTGCTAAATATAAATTCTGTAATAGAAAACCTGACAAAAATGCTAAAACGGTTAATCGGCGAAAATATTGTACTTGAATGTTCGTATCAACCTGATTTGCCGCTCGTTTTAGCTGACATAGGAATGATGGAACAAATTTTAATGAACCTTGTAGTAAATGCGCGTGATGCTATGCCAAAAGGTGGACGACTTACAATTACAACAAGTTCAAAATTCATCTCTGCTAATAAATTCCCGAATAGTGACATTTCTGAGGGCGACTACGTGATAATTTCCATAAAAGATACAGGACAAGGTATCAAACCCAAACACCTGCCAAAAATATTTGACCCGTTTTTTACAACAAAAGAAGCCGGCAAAGGAACAGGGCTTGGCCTTGCGACCGTTCATAATATAGTTAATCAACACAAAGGATGGATAGAAGTAAAGAGCACCCTAAATGTAGGAACAGAATTTATTATTTACCTGCCGGCTGCCCCTAAAAAAGAGGATAAAAGCCCTGATGAACCATACCTCTGGGCAAAAGGTAGAGGCGAAACAATCCTGTTTGTTGAGGATGATGATAAAATAAGAGAAATGACAAAAACCCTTCTTGAACAATGTGGATACAACGTCTTACAAGCGCAGGATGCTATAACTGGGCTTCAGTTATGGCGAGAAAATAAAGACAAAATCTCGCTCTTGTTCACAGATATGATTTTGCCGCGTGGAATTACTGGAAGACAACTCGCAGAACAACTTTCCAATGAAAAACCAACAATTAAGGTCATACTTGCCATCACCTATACCCCTGAATTAGCCCAAATTGAATTTGCGGAATTTAAAAAATGGTTGTTTCTGCAAAAACCGTATATGCCCAGTGCAGTTGTTAATATGGTTAGACAAAGTCTTGACATTAAAAATAATCATACTGCCTAATATGGACACATCGGCATATTTTTATGGCAGAACAAAAATCAAATAGTGAGAAATCGGAACCGGCTACACATAACCGTTCCAAATTTGAGCCATTTATTCCTGCCTGGAAGATAATCCCCGAAATGACGCCGCTTCCGTTAATTGTTGGCGTTGTTCTCGGAATGATTTTTGGCGCTTCATCGCTCTATCTGGTTTTAAAAGTAGGTTTAACGGTTAGCGCCTCAATACCTGTGGCTGTGATTTCCATCACCTTGTTTAAAATCCTTTCAAAATTCGGATTGCGTCAAAGAACAATCCTCGAAAACAATATCGTTCAAACAGCCGGTAGCGCCGGTGAATCAATTGCCTTCGGTATCGGCGTCACGATGCCTGCTATCTTGATACTCGGCTTTGACCTTGAAATTTCCCGTGTGATTCTTGTGGCTGTTCTCGGTGGACTAATCGGAATCTTAATGATGATACCACTAAGACGCGCCCTAATTGTAAAACAGCACGGCACATTGAAATACCCCGAAGGAACAGCCTGCGCTGAGGTGTTAAAGGCTGGTGCGATTGATTCAAGCAACGATTCAAGCCAATCTACTTATAAAGGCGCTCATACAATCTTTGCAGGATTCGGTATCGGACTTGTTTATAAAACAATGATGTCAGCATTTAAATGCTGGAAAGAAATACCGGAAAAAATTTTTGGAACAACATTCAAGGGTGGTTCAATCTCATCTGAGATTTCACCGGAACTTCTCGGTGTCGGCTATATAATCGGTCCTAGACTTGGAGCAATAATGGTTGGTGGTGGTGTTCTTGCGTATCTTGTTTTGATTCCCGCAATAAAATTTTTTGGCGAAGGTCTTACTACTCCGCTTGCGCCGGGTTTAATACCAATTAAGGAAATGTCCCCAAACGATATTCGCAGCGCTTATATTCTGTACATCGGCGCAGGGGCAGTTGCCGCCGGCGGAATTATCAGTATGATAAGATCGCTCCCGATAATCCTGCGCGGCATAAGAGAAGGCTTTTCTACGGTTAAATCCAGCAAAACCGGCGGGCAAAAACCAATCCGCACCGAGAACGACCTCTCATTGAATTTTGTATTTATCGGAATTGTAGCCCTTATCATAGCCATATTATTGGCTAAGCCATTACATATGAACCTTCTCGGCGCAATATTAATAATTTTATTCGGTTTTCTATTCTCAACTGTTTCTTCGCGTCTAACAGGTGAAATTGGCTCTTCATCAAATCCAATCTCAGGAATGACAGTCGCAACCTTATTATTGACCTGCCTGATTTTTCTTATGTTAGGCTGGACAGACCCAAGTTATCAAGTTACCGCCCTTTCAGTTGGCGGAATAGTCTGTATTGCTTCTTCAAATGCCGGCACAACTTCTCAAGACTTAAAAACCGGCTTTCTCATCGGCGCAACACCGCGACTACAACAAATCGCTATCCTCGCCGGCGCATTTAGTTCGGCTTTGATATTAGGTCCAATTTTGCTAACATTAAATCAAACCGGAACAGTTTACGTTCCACAATACACTTATGAAATTATTCAACATCCAATTAAAATCGATAATATGCAAAACCTCGGCACCCTTTCTCCTTTTACGAATGCCCCAAATAACTGGAAAAATCCACCATACCAAATCTTAAAAATCAACGATGAATTTCAAGTTTCTGAAAAGGTAAAATTAAAACCCGGCAATTACATAGTTGATAAAAATGGCGAAATCGTCTTTAAAGTTAAACAAAACTTTGCTGATGACTTAATAGCGCCGCGTGAAGCATTGACAAAAAAAGAATCTCTTCAAGGTCCACAATCAGCAAATGATTCAAAAGAATATTACGTCTGGCATAAAACAAATAACAAAGGCGGTCCACCTGGAAAATATCTCGTAGATGAAAATGGCAAGCCTGTATATTACGTTGACCCGGGAATTAATGGAACGCACTCAACAAGACCGGACGGTTCGGTTGTAACTAAATTTGACGCACCAAAAGCAACATTGATGTCCTATATTATAAAAGGAATCCTCAGTCGTGAATTACCCTGGGGGTTAGTGATTCTCGGAATTATGATTTCTGTTGTTCTGGAATTAGCCTCTGTGCCGTCGCTTGCCTTTGCTGTTGGCGTTTACCTGCCGATTTCCTCTTCAATGCCAATCTTTATAGGCGGTACGGTGCGATGGCTTGTTGACCATTATCTTGCGGCTAAAAAGGCTAATCAAAACTTATCACTTGATCAACTCGCCGCAGAAAGCGACCGTAGCCCCGGCGTGCTTATGGCTTCAGGATATATTGCCGGCGGCGCTATTGCAGGCATTATCATTGCGTTTTTAGTGGGTGTGTTTGGAGACTTTGCAAGAAAGATTGAAGAATGGTCTTCTCTTAACAATCCATTCTATGACGGCAAATATGCAGACGCCCTCTCTTTAATCCCGTTCCTTATTATCGCTCTCATATTATATTTTGCAGGAAGAGGGATTATCTTTTCAAATAATGTAAAACAACAGAAATAAAAAAGCCGGGACTTTCATCCCGGCCATCAGCAGGTAGTACATGAAAACTCTAACAATTAAATATTAACCCATAAATGAAAAATAGAAAAGAATTTTTTTTAATTATTTTTGAGTCCCGTCTTAAATGTGAAACAAGTTTTAAACCTGCTGGAAGATTGAGGTATAATGTGGTTGAAACATACTTGCCCCTGTTTTTCTAAATGGTGGGAATATTCTTGATCCCGATAGTATCGAGACCATCGGCAAGGATACTAATGCCACATTAATAAAACAACAGTCTACAAACCGCTAATTTATTAACAATGATTGATTAATTAACCGCTGCCTTAACAGGATTGTTTTTACATTAAATCCACATCGCCGCAAAGGTGGACTTCAATCCCTAATTCAGCCAGCGCTGCGGCTTTGATTCTGCAGGCGCGATTTGCCTCTTTCTTATTCGGCGCATAAACCACCTGTATATGGTTTGCTTTATGTCGCGCCATCATCTGGTCGCGGGATATCCCTTGAAATACTGCGTGCATTAATGGCCACTCAGGGTTTGTCTCGCGCCAACGTCGCTCAGTTTCTTGTTCCGAAAGTTTAACCGATTCAGCGATGCCTAAATCGCAATGTAGCCTGTTGTTCATCACGAAAATTCTGCTCCATACCACCCAACCCGGTTTTGAAATACCTTTTATTGTTCCACCGCCGTACTTAAAGAACATAGCAGGCTGACGTATGCTGACTGCCCCTTTATACCCGCCAATCAAATGAGCCGGTGGCACTGCGCCAGAAATCATAAACAACCACACAAATGCATCAACACCGCTTCCTTTAAAACGTTCGCCATACCGCACATCGTGTAATGTAGTTTCAGGGTCAAACCCGAGGCGCTTCCACAAATGATAAGTGATTAAACCGTCCAAACCTGCGCATTCGTCAACTTCGTTAAAGTGCGGCAGGGCTTCGTTTTCATACAACACTTTGCCAGAGACAGATTTTACTGGCGGTCTATCAACGTTGTTCAACAAACCTTCAACAAGATCGCTTGCTGCGCAAAGTTCTTTCAAACCTTGTTGATATTGAATACCAATTGTGGAACAACCAAATTCATCGGCAAGCCGAATAGCAGCAATGTACATCTTGCATTGTTCGAGGGTTTGTTTTTCTGTTAATTCAGTTGCATCGTCGCTGCCCCAATTAAATTTCATCCCTTTTTTCAATAACCAATCCAGCACCGAACGCGCATCTTCATCGCTAACACATCGCATTCTTGCATATAAAGTTGACTGACTTAACCGTTCCTTAAAGACGCCTACTTTATGCAGCAATTCATCGGGAACTATTGCATTGTACATACCCATACACCCTTCATCAAAGATTCCCATAATTGCCTTTTGCTGTTTAAATTCTTGCGCAAAGGCTCTGCCGAACCGTTCATCTTCAACCGGTAATTTCAGCAAATTCAGGTCTCGCACATG
This sequence comes from Verrucomicrobiota bacterium, assembly GCA_029572555.1. Lineage (GTDB taxonomy): Bacteria > Verrucomicrobiota > Verrucomicrobiia > Limisphaerales > JAKPVM01 > JAKPVM01. The sequence goes on from JAKPVM010000231.1 coordinate 7,312, forward strand.
GCTCTGGTCGTGTTTTACTACCTTATCCTCTAACCATTGCCGCAGACCTTTTTTGAAAAAGTCGTCTTTAAAATCTTTACTCCAGAGCGTGCTGTAAGGGATGCCGGCTTTTGTCAGCGAGGCATTAATATTCAACATTCCAACGAGGCCTGGCCATATTCCACTCCAGTTCGCAACAGTCAAAACAGGACCGCGGTGATACCATAATCCGGGTAAAACATGGTGAGTATATTGCCAGACGCTCTCCGCAACAATAATCGGCGCGTCGGGGTCAATAGAACGGAAAATTTCAAGCCCCATCTTTTGTGAATCAATAAAGCCGTGCTGTTTCTTTTTATCATAAGGGTGAGCGCGAACAACTTCTTTGCCTTCGCTTTTTAAAGCCTCCGTAAGGGCAGCCTCCATTTTTGCTTGCTCTGCCCAACATTGCACATTTGCCTCAGGACGTAAATCCCCACTTGCTACGAGATACACTTGATTTGCTTTTAATTTTTTTATAGTTTTCATATCAGTAAATTATTAGAAGATATTCTGTTTATATTTCCAAGAAAAAATTAACTTTTATCGGCGCCAACCAGCATTTGGTATCGCTTTATCCCTTGACAATTAATTGTATATTCTGTTTCCGCGAGGAAAAATTAAGATGCGAGTGCTCGGTTTATTCTTTCGATTGCCTCGTCAATTTCCGCCCTGCTCTTAAAACCAATTGTTATTGCATGCACCTCTTTGCAAGACATTGCAAAGCGAATAGATTTTTCCCTGTCTTCGGCATTGGTAAACTCGCCATTGCCGATGATTTTCATACCCAAAATACCGCGGCCTTTTGCGCTCATTTTTTTAATTTCTTCAATCACAGGCTCAATTTTATTGCCCGGTCTATTCCATGCTTCATTCGGACCATCGATATGTCTTGCCTGTGGATTTATCCTGACAAGGTGAACTTCCGTCCACGGAGAAGCAACGGAATCCTGAAGCGCTGGCAAACTATGACAGGAAACGCCTTTTGCTAATATCCATTTCTTTTCTTTTGCCTCGTCAAATGCGTCCATTATTCGTTTATACTCGTCAGTCCAATTAACCTTTGTCATACAATGAATTAAAAGGGCGTCAATGTAATCCGTGTTAAATGTCTTGCGGTGATTGTCAATGACTTTGAGGGCATCTTCCGGTTTGCCCGGCACCTTCGAAAGAATGAACAATTTTTCTCGTGGCAAACCTTTGATAGCGTCGCCAATCCATCCAAAAGTCCTGTATGACTGTGCGCAGTCAAAATACCTTATCCCCTTATCATACGCATAATGAATAAGGTTTATAAACTCTTCCTTTCCGAGACGAAATTGAACATTTCCGCTATCGGTTCCGGTGCCGAACCCAAGCCTTGTTGGTTTTAGACCGGTTTTGCCAAGCGTTACAATATCTGTGGCTGTCCGTTTTTGTTCGGCTGCCGACAAATTAATTTTTGAACCAATTATTGCCGTACCGGCAATAGCTGTGGTTGTCTTAACAAAATCACGACGTGAGATTGGACGATTAATCATTTTGCCTCCGATGTTTTCTGGTTAAATGTGAAGCCTCTGCAACATATCTTGAGTCAATCAATTGCTCATTAGTATATTTTGCAAATAGTTTCATTTCTTTCTAAAATGCATCAAACAATTAAAAATTTCCAGCAAAATCTGAAATTATGTGGAAAAATAGATTTGTAATTTCGCTATTTAAACGGTTGTTAGTGATTGTCTTTGTGTTATCTAAAATATAGAATTAACAAATATTTATGGAGCAGGTAACAATTGGGATGATAGGTGGCGGTACCGTTGGCAGCGGCGTTTATAATGCTTTAAAATTAAACCGCGCATTGATGGAGCGTCGGCTCGGCATTAAAATTAATTTGTTAAAAATTGCGGTAAAAGCCTTTGACGAACCGAGACCGTATCCAATTCCTCGGGGATTATTAACAACAAATTGGCGGGAGGTTGTTGAAGACCCGCGCGTTCAGATTATAATTGAACTCGTCGGCGGCACAACCATAGCCCGAGATATAATCTTGACAGCGCTAAAACTTGGTAAACCTGTCATTACCGCAAATAAAGCCCTTCTTTCCGCTTATGGTGAGGAACTGTTTTCTGCCGCCGCTACTAATAACGCAAATATTTACTACGAAGCCAGCGTTGCCGGCGGCATTCCAATTATAAAGGCTATCAGAGAGGCTTTCGTGGGAAACCGGATAACCCATATTTACGGCATCGTAAACGGCACCTGCAATTATATTTTGACAAAGATGAAAGAGGAAGGCAGCGATTTTGCGCAGGTTCTTGAACAGGCTCAAAAACAGGGCTACGCAGAGGCAGAACCTTCGCTTGATGTTGATGGCTGGGATTCAATGCACAAAATTGGCATACTTGCCTCGCTTGCCCACGGGTTCTGGGTATCGCCTGAAAAAATTTTCGTAGAAGGCATTCGTCCGGTTTCATTAATGGACATCAGGTTTGCTGAACAACTCGGTTATACAATCAAACTTTTAGGTATTGTTAAACAAATTGATTCAACCGCAAGCAAAGGCAAAAGTTCGCGAATCCAGGTTTCAGTTTATCCGGCGCTTATCCCGAGTTCACACGTCCTTGCAAGGATTAATGATATTTTTAATGCAGTATTCGTCAGAGGAAATATTGTTGGCGAAACGTTGTTTTTTGGGCGGGGCGCTGGAAAAGATGCCACAGCAAGCGCTGTATTGAGCGATATTGCAGATGCCGCCCTTGATTTAAAATACGAGACAAAAAGCAGACTGCGTCCGTTTGTCTCTCACGAAAAGAATGGAGAAATTGTACCGATTGGTGAGGTAAAATCGCAGTACTATATACGGCTTGCCGTAGTGGATAAACCGGGTGTGCTTGCAAAAATTTCTACGATTTTCGGGGACAGCAAAATCAGCATTGCCTCTGTAATTCAACCTGAATCTCGCGAAACAGAGATTGTCCCGCTGATTATGATGATTCACAGCGCGCCAAATTCGGCAATGGAAAAGGCGCTTTCAAAGATTGAGAAGTTGCCAGTCGTAAAATCAAAACCAGTAATGTTACGGGTTGAAAATTTTTAATAACAAACCAGAACTGTATGCGCGCAAAAATAACGGTATTGCCTGAAAACAAACAAGCCGAGATTGATGCAGGGGAATACATTCTTAATGCCAGTGACATTGCTGGCGTTATCCTCAATTCGGGATGTTTAAAATGTTCCTGTGGAACTTGCGCAGTTGAAATTGTAAGTGGCGGCGAAAACCTTGAACCATTAACGAACAAAGAAAAAGCAGTTTTAGAAAAAAAAGGTAAGAATCCGCAACAATATCGCCTTTCCTGTTGTGTAAAAATTTTAAAAGGCGAGATCGTCATAAAATCTAACTGATAGCTATTTTCAAAAACAACAACGGTTATTTAAAGCCTAATGTAATCACCTTAAAGCACGCCACCAAACAAAAGTAAACAAAACAAGAACAATCAAAAACGAGATTGTATTTATTACGGAAAAAAGGACAGGTTTCCTCAATATTTTTATCGCTGGAATTCCAATAATTATCCCGGAAATAAAACCGACAAGGTGTGCCACAACATCAGAATTTGGGTTCGTCCCAATCCATATAAAAAGAAAAATGCCAATAGAGACTCGTTTTATGTTAAGTGGCGCTTTTGATTCTTCTGTGAACCAGCCGGATACTACCAACAATCCAAGAGCACCCATCACCATCCCGGAAGATCCTAATCCATAGTAGTCATTGATATGAAGAAACAACCCCACCAGATTTCCTAAAACGCCAGCCAAATAGCATAACAGAATGCAAACCCCTGCCCCATAATAAACCATAGCAATTCCGAGCAAAATTATCCCCGTTGTTATGTTGTTTATCAGATGTGAAAGGTCGCTATGCAGACTAACAGCAGTAAAAATCCGCCACCATTCACCGAGCAACACCGCGTTCTTGTGCATAATGCCAGCGCCATGCAAATCAATACCAAATTCGGAGTTAATTGCATAAATCAAAATTAATACCAATGCCCAGATTAAACATCTACCGTCAAATAAACTCTTCGCGATCTCGATTTGATAAACCCGGTGTGTGGCTGGATTTTCTTTTTGGTAAAGTTCAATCTGTTCAATTGCGCGCGGGTAATCAAACTCTGAAACAAAAAGCGCATATTTACCGGTGTCTGGCAAACGATCAATAATCGTATCAATATTTTGACTCGCAAGAACAAGTCCCCAGTCAAAAGCCTGATGTTTGTTATTCGCTTCTATTATTTTGAACCCTTCTTGCATCCGATAATATTTTAACTTGGCTTTTGTGTATCACAGCAGCAAGACATTGTAAATAATTTAAATACTCGCTGAATTTTTCAACCACTTATAATTTACAGATTCATAATTCAGATAGAACTTTGTGAATGGACCCATTAGCATAATCTCTGTTTATACACCGGACAAAGTTGGCGCTGGAAAAGACTTATGAGACGGTGCCTGAACCAAAGATTGTAATTGCAGTTGGATCCTCTCCAATTTCAGGCGGGCTGTTTGCCCATCACAGTAAAATTAACCATGGTTTAGATAACATAATCCCTGTTGATTTATATATACCGGGTTGTCCTCCACATCCACTTACAATACTTGATGGTTTGTTAAGGTTGATTGGTAAAATAAATAAGAATCTTTATTGCTCACGGGTTAAGGTGCAAACCGATGTTTCGCCAATCATCCAATATAGCCCACTGGTTAATAGGATTAAAAGTCGCACCTGATCTTGCGTATCGAGCGCTGCCGTCACAATAAATGTAATTTGACCCCGAACCTTTGCTTTGTCCTTGAGTAGAACCGTGCCGCTGCTGGTCAAGCTGGGAATAATCCTCATAAGTTTCATAATCAAAATACCAGTGTTGTGAGAACTCATATTTTTCTCCAAACGCAACAGTCATTGAAGGCTCTTTTATCATGCTTTCGTGAAGTCCTGTGGTGTTTGTTCTGGCATACTGCCGCCAGTTGGAGGCATTATTGTAAAGCTGTAGATAAAAATCATTCCATGCATTATATATATAGCTTCGTTGTGCGGCGTCTGCGGGCCATAACACATTATTTGTTTCACCAGTGTTTGGTTTTAAACCATCGCTCGGGCAAACAAGCAGTTTCAAATCCTGGTAATATTCTAACAATCTTGAAGGCCATCGGTTCGGATGAGTGCGTGGCGGGTAATAACTCTGGTTGTCGTCAACATACATTTTTAAAGCCAATCCAAGCTGCCGCATATTGTTAAGACAATGAATTCTTTTACCCGACTCTTTTGCCCTTGCCAGAGCAGGCAATAGCATCCCCGCTAAGATTGCGATAATTGCAATTACAACAAGAAGTTCAATAAGCGTAAACGCAGATGCTTGCTTTTTATTACTTTTATTCATTCTTCAATAGCACAGACGATTAATTTGTATTATTAGTTACCAATATTCGATTACTTTTGACGATATTGAAAAAAGAAAAATTCATCGGTGTTTAGTCAAATGAATAATATGTGAACAGTAAAATTACCCAATAATTCTTGCGCCTTCGCTCAAGAAAATACCGCGGAGGTTCATCTTTAAGGCTTCTGGATTTGATGCTTTCGTTAGCGCTTCTTCTTCGGTAACTAAACCTGATTGAACGAGTTTTAACAAATGTTGATTGAAATTTTGCATCCCGTCATCGGTGCCAGTTTCAATAGCAACGGAGATTTTTTCAAGACGATTTTCTTCAAGCAACTTTCTCACTGTTGGTGTATTTATAAGGATTTCAACCGCCGGTGTGACTGTCCCGCGCACTGTTGTTACCATTCTTTGACAAATCACCGAACATAATGTCCCAGCAAGTTGGCGTCTGACCTGTTCTCGTTCCTCGGCTGGAAAAAAGTCGAGAATTCTCCCGATTGATTGCGCTGCATTAGTTGTGTGAAGTGTGGAAAGGACAAGGTGTCCGGTATCAGCTGCGCTCATTGCAGCGGCAAAACTCGTCGCGTCGCGCATTTCACCAACCATTATAACGTCGGGGTCCTGACGCAACATATTCTTTAATCCTGTTTCAAAACTTTGTGTGTCAAGCCCAATCTCCCGTTGTTCAATTACGCTTTGATTATCTTCAAATACATATTCAATAGGGTCTTCAAGTGTAATTATGTGTTTCTTAAAATTATCATTGATATGTTCAATCATTGCGGCAAGTGTTGTAGATTTACCGCTGCCAGTTGTCCCTGACAAAAGCACAATGCCGCGGGGTTCTTCAGCAACCTTTTTAAGTTGTTCAGGCAAACCTAATGCTTCAAAACTCGGCGCTTTGGTCTTAACATACCGCATTGCGATTGCAAACGTACCGCGCTGTTGAAAAACATTTGTCCTGAAACGACCAATATTTGGAACATAATAAGAGAAGTCAATTTCCCTCTCAGCCTCAAATCTTGACCTTGCATGTGGAGGAATGATTTTTGAAACTACTTTCTCCACCCATTCTTCAGTCGGGTTTGGACATTCAATGGCTATAAGTTGACGATTAAGCCGTAGTATAACAGGGCTATCTACCTTGATATGAACGTCAGATGCGCCAGCCTCAACAGCCGCTGATAGTATCTTTTGAAATAATTCCATCTCCGCTTCCATAGTCCAGAAACAATTAACGATTTATTTGTTGATAAGAATTAAATTAACGGTCTGTCAGTCTTGCAAATCTGTCTAACTTCACCTGCGCACTACGGGTTATGCTGGTAAAGACCATTGTAACAGAATAACCAGTATGTTTATTTCCAAGACAGGCTACAACAACACCATCGCATCGCAGTCTTTTCCCACCACGGGGCGATTCAATTTCAACAGACATTTCTGTATATGGTTTTATTGCCTTCGGGGAGTAAAATTCTATACCGTGTGTGTTAATCCTTACCTTTTCCGGCGAGAGCGACAGTGACGTCTGACGCGCGCGGAGTACAACCGGATTAAAAGCATTTGATTTATCTAATTTTCCAGCGCTCATAGAATAAAACTAACACACTTTATTTTTTCGTCAATACCAAGAATTACCATTCAATAATTGCGGCAGCCCAGGTTAAACCTGCGCCGAATGCAAGCAACATAATGAGGTCGCCACGATTTATTTTTCCAGACTGCACCACTTCATCAAGGGCAATCGCAACTGAAGCAGCAGAGGTATTCCCGTATTTTTGAAGGTTCACAAAAAATTGAGATTCGCTTGCCCCAAGTCTTTGTCTTACAGCTTCAATAATCCTTTTATTCGCCTGATGCGGAATAATACATTTAATCTGTGAAACATCTAAATTGCATCGTCTTAAAGCCTCATTTGCAGCAGTATACATAGCAGTTACCGCATTTTTAAATGTCTCCCGTCCTTCCATCTTTAAGTAATGCAATCTGCTGTTTACCGTTTCAATTGTTGCGGGATTCTTACTTCCCCCAGCCGGCATTACGATTAGATTTGATTTTCCCCCATCAGAACCCATACAAGCCGTTAAAAGTCCGTGCGAATTTTCCCTATGCCGAAGAATAGCAGCCCCGGCGCCGTCGCCAAAAAGCACGCAAGTATTTCTGTCCTCCCAGTCAACAATTGAAGAAAGTTTTTCAGCCCCAATTACAAGGACAGTCTCAAAAGTGCGTGAAATAATAAACTGTTGTCCTACCTCCAAACCGTAAATAAATCCGGAACAGGCAGCCTCAAGGTCAAAGGCGGCTGCGCGTTTAGCGCCAATCTTCTCCTGAACAAGGCAAGCGGTTGCAGGGAACGGCATATCAGGGGTAATCGTTGCCACAATGATAAGGTCAATCTCTTCTGGTTTTATGTTTCCCCGTTCAATAGCCTTTAGGGCAGCCTTTGTAGCAAGGTCGGATGTAAATTCGTCTTTTGCGGCTATCCGTCGTTCCTTTATGCCTGTGCGAGTTGTTATCCACTCGTCGCTGGTATTTACCCTTTTTTCAAGTTCTGCGTTAGTAAGAATCTTTTCCGGAACATAACCGCCAACGCTGATAATGGAACAAGGCCTGCCTTTATAATCAAATTCCGCTCTCGGAACTCTTATTTTTTTGTTGCCAGTCATAAGAAAAATAATAAACAAAAATACCCCTACCTTTTAACAGTATAAAAGTGGGTTTTATTAAATAAGTTCACAATTAAACCAAAACGGCAGATCGTTTGACCGACCCACCGTTTTGTCAATAATCAGGCTGTTTTAATAGTGAGTATTTGTCTGCCTTTGTAATATCCGCAGGATGGACAAACGCGATGCGGTATGTAAGGCTCAGCGCATTGAGGGCACTGTCCAAGTTGTGGCAGTTTTAACGCACTATTATACGCCCGGCGCATCCTTTGACGGCTACGGGACGGTTTTCTTTTCGGTACACCCATAATCTTATTCCAATTTCAATTTATCAAGTTCTGACCAAACCGAACTAAATAGTTCTGATCGGTCAGATTTCGTTTCGCCAGTTTTATCTTGAGCCAATTCTATCATCCCTGTGCATCCGGGTTCGCAAATCGGATGCAACGGCAAATTTAAAATAATATCTTCTCTTAAATAAGGTGTCAAGTCAACAGTATCATTTTCTATTTTAACCCTTTCCTCGCCTTCAAGGTTAAGCGTCAACGACCAATGATTTAACTCGATATGATATACAAACGGTTTAAGACACCGCACGCAATCGCAATCAATATCAATAGACAGATAACCATTTAATAACAACCTCTTTTCTATTTTCTGAACTGTAAAATCATAAGTTAAATCGTGGTTAGGATGAATTACTTTATCTAATCCATTTATATCCAGTTCCTTGACTGGCAGGATACCATTGAATTCAACTCCCTGCCTCTTAATATCTTTCATTTTAACTCGTAATGGCATAACTACCTCGCTAATTGAATAATTTACACCTTTTAAAAATAAACCGCAATCCATCTGACTACATATTATATCTACACTTGTTTATAAAAAAAGTTTTTTTCTCAATGCTTGCTCTACATGAGAAGGAACAAATGGGCTTACATTGCCGCCAAGTCTGGCAATCTCCTTTATCATCCTTGAACTTAAAAAGGTGTAAGTCTCAGTTGGCATCATAAAAATTGTTTCGAATTTCTCGTTCATCTTTCTATTCATTAACGCTAATTGAAACTCATATTCAAAGTCTGAAACCGCCCTTAACCCCCTCAACACTGCTTGACCACCACGCTTTTTAAAATAATCCACTAGAAGCCCGTCAAAGCCTTCAACCTCCACCTGCGGAAGGTTGTTTATGCTTTTGGTTATAAATTCAATTCGTTCCGCCTGTGTAAAAAGCGGATTTTTATCATCATTTTTTGCAACAGCAACAATCACCCGAGAAAATAACACAACAGCCCGGTGTATTAAATCCAGATGTCCATTTGTTATCGGGTCAAATGTCCCAGCATAAATAATTGTTCCCATAGCCATATCATAATACAAAACAGGAAAAATCACATCTTTTTTTAAATCGCACCGTCAGGCATAGTTGACAGGATACTCCTGATACTCATTTTAATCCGACTACAATTTTTCTTTAAATTGTTCCTATTTATGATTGACTATTCTTATGACACAAAATCAGAAGCAAACTCGCAGAGAACGCGTTTTAACATCTTTGTCTCATAAAGAACCCGACAAAATACCTGTTGACTTATCCGGACACAAATCTTCCGGCATATCTGCAATTGCTTATGCAAGACTGCTCAAATATTTAGGAATGCCCAATTTGCCTGTCCGCGTCTATGACCCGATACAACAACTCGCTATAGTTGATGAACAAATCCTTAATCTTTTTAATGTTGATACCATTGAATTAGGACGCTCATTCGCCACTGAAGATAAATATTGGAAAGAATGGACTTTACCAGATGGCAGTCCTTGTTTTCTACCCGTCTGGCTTCAAACCGAACGGCTTGAAAATGAATGGGTTATGAAATCCAAAAACGGCAATACCATAGGGAAAATGCCCGATGGCTGCCTTTATTTCGAACAAGCCTACTATCCATTTGAGACCGCAGATAACCTTGATGAAATAGAAGCAATGTTTGACGAAATAATGTGGACTGCGGTTAAATCTCCGCCAGGTCCTATCATAGAAACAATCAATGGCAGCGAAATTCTGGCAAAAGGCGCAGCTGATTTAAGAAACTCCACAGACCGCGCAATAATTGCGATATTCGGAGGCAACCTCCTTGAAACAGGGCAATTTTTCTATCGCAACGACAACTTTTTAATGCTCCTTGCAGAAAATCCTAAACGAGCAGAAGAGTTCCTTGATAAGATTGTTCAAATTCATCTCCGTAATTTAGAAAATTTTTTAAAACCAATTGCGCCATATATAGACATTATTCTATTTGGCGACGACCTCGGTATGCAAAGAGGACCGCAAATATCACCAGAAATGTATCGGCGATTTTTTAAGCCGCGCCATAAATTAATGTGGAAAAGGGTTAAAGAGATCGCAGATGTAAAAATAATGCTCCATTGTTGCGGCGGGGTTCAGGAATTACTTGATGACCTTATTGATGCCGGGCTGGATGCAATAAATCCCGTTCAAATCAGTTGTCGCGGTATGAATCCGATTGAATTAAAACAGAAGTTCGGAACACGGCTAACCTTCTGGGGTGGTGGCTGCGATACACAGACCTTGCTTTCTTACGGCAAGCCATCAGAAGTCTATGACCACGTAAAAAAACTAATGGAAATCTGGCGACCGGGTGGCGGTTATGTATTTCAGCAAGTCCACAACATCCTTGCCAATGTCCCGCCAGAAAACATCATCGCTATGTACAAAGCGGTAAATGAATCATAAACAGGAGTGATTGCAAAAATAGTATAAACCCAACCTACGAAAGCAGTAGATTATAGCAAAAGGGATACAAAAACATCATAAACCGCTGGAAGCGGTGGCAGAGCCATTGAATTTTGATTGCTGGATTTTCAATTATCGCTCTGTCACCCCTAACGGGGTTTTCCTCTATGTTAATGTCTATGCTATAATCCTGCCACCATCTATCGATGGTTGAAAAATGCCAGCCTCCGACTGGTTGATATTTTATGGATAATACAATTCTATCGTATAAATTTTTGATTGTTGGATATTAATCCAATACATAAGCCAATGGTTCAGATATCTTGTAAAATATTCTGTCTATCCCTGTTAATAAATTCCCGTCTATATCTTTTTGCCGTTTAAGATAATTGTTTTTCCTTCAAGGCTCGGATTTTTTGCAAATTCTACAGAGATAGTTTCTGGCGCTGTGTCTGTGTAATTAATCTCAACGGTGTTATTGTCAACTAATTTCCAACCCACAGATATTGTTCCTCTTGCCGTTGCTACCGTTCCTTTTGCCCATTTAAG
>JAKPVM010000232.1 GCA_029572555.1 Verrucomicrobiota bacterium
CTTAAATGGCAAATGAATATAGAATAATTGTTAGGTGTTATCACGCGCATTACAAAACAGTGGCTAAATGAATCTATGCAATCAAAAAATCATTTTTAAAATTAATGTCATCGTAGTGGCTCTTAGTTTGCCGTTGTTTATCGGTTATTCAACGTCAAGGGTATCAGCGGATGATGGCAATAGATTTGCTGCAGGTCAAACCTATGGACAAATTATGTTCGCGAATCTGTTTGGTGGTCGTTCACAGAGCTCAGAAATTCCGGGTGTTTCCGAATTAAAATACGGTAAAAATGCGCTACAAAAGATTGATTATTGGCGACCAACAACGAATGGTTCACCACTCATTGTTTTTGTGCACGGAGGCGCATGGATGTATGGAGACAAGCGTAACGCTACCGGTGAAAACAAAATCCGCCACTACCTCCAGCAGGGTTATGCGTTTGCTTCTATAAATTATCGTCTTTTACCCGATTGCACAGTTGAACAACAGGCGCAGGATGTGGCATCGACATTGGCATATCTGATTTCACATGCGGAAACGCTCGGTTTTGATCCTAAACGAGTGGTGATGATGGGACACAGCGCCGGGGCGCATCTCTCTGCACTGGTTGGCACGGATATGCGCTATCTGAAGGATGTTGGGCTTATCCCAGAATCGTTGTGCGGTATCATTCTAATTGACGGAGCCGCTTATGATGTGCCACGCCAAATTACTGATGGGGGTTGGTTAATGCGCAGGACATACAAATATGTTTTTGGCGAAGATCAAGAACGTCAACTTGCTCTTTCTCCTATGCATCACACCGCTTTGCCAAATACACCTGTCTTTCTTGTTCTGCACGTGCAACGTCCAGATGGCATTGCGCAATCGCAGGCATTCGCTAAGGCGCTAAAAGATGCTGGCACATCTGTTGAGGTGCATAGTTTTGAAGGGCGCGGTCTTACTGGTCACGTAGAAATTAATAATCGGCTTGGAGATCCTTCGTATCCAGCAACTCCCGTCGTGGATGAGTGGCTCAGACGTATTTTTACTGCAAAAAAATGAAGCCTTACGGTTCAGGTTACATATTTTCACCTCGAGGCTTTTGGTTTATTTACGCGATACCTAATATTCACCTAAAAATTCAATTCTTACAATGGTGCTAATGATTGAGGCGCCTCATTCTTAATATAAATCAGCCTTGTAATATTTTATTAGGTTTATAATCTTAACTTCGTATGAACGTATTTAATAATAAATCTCTAAAATTTGAGGTAGGTTTGATACTTTTTTTAACCGTAATAACTTCGGTTTTTGCCGCAGATATTCCGCGTCCAGAACATCCCCGTCCCGATATGCTGCGAACTAATTGGGTAACATTGAATGGTGAGTGGCAATTTGAAATAGACGAGGCGGAAAACGGTGAACAACGAGGGCTAATAAGTGGAAAAGATTTGCAGGGTAAAATTGTTGTCCCATTTTGTCCTGAAAGCAAACTTTCTGGAATAGGTCTTGGAAACACTCGGTATTTTAAACATTGTTGGTATCGTCGCAATTTTGAATTACCGTCATCAATGGCAGGAAAACGAATTAGACTTCATTTTGGCGGTGTTGATTATAAGACCAAAGTTTATGTTAACGGCAATTTTGCAGGCGAACATATAGGTGGAAGCGCCTCCTTCTGGTTTGACATTACTCCATTTATACAAGCCGGGTCTAATGAAATTGTTGTTTATGTGTTTGATGACCTTCGCAGCGCAAGACAGCCGGGAGGGAAACAGTCTTATGACAAGAGCGAAGGCTGCGTTTATACGCGGGTTACTGGTATATGGCAACCTGTTTGGTTAGAGGCTGTCGGTTCTACTTTTATTGAAAATATTAGCATTGTTCCAGATACGGAAAATTCAAGGGTTTTGATTGATGCTGCTATTAATGGTTCGGATTCTGGACTTGAACTTGTAGGCGAGGCGTTTGCAGATGGAAAATCTGTTGGCAAGGATAATTGTATGGCAATCTGGCGAAATAATCGTTTAGTTGTTAATTTAAAACGAACTAAACTCTGGAACCTAGATTCGCCATTTTTATATGACATCAAATTTACTTTAAAGAAGGGAAATCGGGTAATTGATGAAGTTTCAAGTTATTTTGGTTTGAGAAAAATATCTATTGATGGACGTTCTATACTTATTAATGGGAAACGGGTATTCCAGCGATTAATCCTCGACCAAGGGTATTATCCCGATGGCGTCTGGACTGCGCCATCGGAAGAGGCATTGCGTCGTGATATTGAATTGAGTATGGCGGCAGGCTTTAACGGAGCGCGGCTTCATCAGAAGGTTTTTGAACCGCGTTACTTATATTGGGCTGACAAATTGGGTTATATCGTCTGGGGCGAATTTCCAAACTGGGGTTTTGATTACCGTCCCGAGAATTATGCAAATTACATAAATGAATGGATTGAAGTTGTATTGAGAGACCGTAATCATCCTTCAATTGTTGGATGGTGTCCATTCAATGAAACGCCGCGTCAGGCAGCAGAGTTGCAGAGAATAATCTGGAACATAAATCGCGCAATTGACCCAACTCGTCCTGCGCTGGAAACAAGCGGGTGGTTTCAATCAATCCCTAATCCAGAAGTCAGAGATGACCATAATTACAATCAAGACCCAAAAAGTTTTAAACAAAAATGGGTTGACTACTTTTCTGGTGGAAAGAAACTTCGCCTGCCTGAAAGATACAGCTCTATCAATAGCGCGGAACAGGACGATCTTGGCGTGCCATTTATGGTTAGTGAATTTGGCGGCACATTCTGGGGAAAAACCGAGAACGGCTGGGGATATGGTGGCGCTCCCGTGAATATTGAAGATTTTTATAAACGTTATGAAGGATTGGTCAACGCGCTTTTAGATAATCCCAATATATTCAGTTTTTGTTATACACAATTGACCGACGTAGAACAAGAACACAACGGACTCTACTTCTATGACCGTAGTCCAAAATTCGATGCAAAGCGCCTTTATAAAATCACTGCAAGACAATCTGAGTATGAAAAAGTTGGACCAAAGGCAGGCAAACCGTCGGTTCGTTATGATGCGCGTTGGGAAGTTATCGTCGGTGCTGCGCCTGATGGAAATCAGGAATATCGCTTTACCACAAATACACCGCCACAGAATTGGTTTAGCGAGAATTTTGATGCTGGTTCATGGCAGACAGGACTTGCGCCTTTTGGCACAATAAGTAATCCGAAAACCCGATGGACAACCTCTGATATATGGCTTCGCAAAAAATTCGAAGTTAAAAATCAAAATATAAAAACAGCGGCATTGGTAGTCTTTTATGACGAAGATACGGAAGTTTTTGTTAATGGAAAGAAGATATGGGAAAGAAGTGGATTTACTACTCGGTATGAGATATTTGATGTTACCGATGAATTAAAAAAGGTGATTAAACCCGACGTTAATACTATTGCGGTTCATACACATCAAACAGGCGGTGGACAATTCATTGACCTTGCTTTGTTATCTGAACCTGAAAATTAAAAACACTATAAATTTCCTTTTTAGAATAAGCTCAATAGCGAAATATTGCATCAAATCGCAGTAAAAAAAGTCAGATACGGCTTTTTATTTATTTCACGGAGGATTAACAACGACATTTCACGCAAATGATAATCGCCCCACATTGAACTTTCGCTGTTAGGCACTTTTTGTCCTTTGTGAACATAATCCCATCCGTTTGGAAGATGATATATTGAGTGTAAAAGCAATCCTTGATGACTCGGGTTTTCAGAAAGATAAGGCTCGTCAAGTAAAGTGTTTAAAATTGTCAAACCAGCCTGGCGATACCGATTACCATTTTTATTTTGCTGATTTAAATAATTGCCGAGTCTTATCAATCCCTGAGCAGCTATAGCCGCAGCTGAACTATCGACAGGTTCCCATTCATTAAAAGGATTTGAAGGTTCGTTTAAATAATCACCGAGTTTATAAAGAAACGGCGCGCCAGTATCCCAATATGGAACACCATCTGCGCAGGAGTTTTCAATATAATAATCCGCTGTTGATTGCGCTGATTTCAGAAAAATTGACTTAATTTCATCAAGGCTCTTTCCTAAAGTATTAAGGCTTTCCGATTCGTCCTTAGCCTTTAATGTTGACAGATATTCAAGTTCTTCTGAAAAACCGAGTATTGCCCAGGCTAATCCACGCGTCCAGGTACTAAATGGCGAGTATCCTTGCTGGGAATTGGGACAACGATACGAGCCATCTATCGTATCAAAGATTGATTCGTGCGCAACTCTACCCCTTACATCATATTTGTCCCTGCCTTCTCCGTAATAAACAGAATAAGTTGCAGTTGTTAAAGAATGCTGAACCAGGCGTTGCAACAAAGATATTTTTTTATCTCGTTCGCCCATTAATGTATGTCCGAGTTTATGTGCAACTGCAAGCGAACGCAATGTGCGCATTGTATCGATAAACAACGAATGCGGTCCATTGAATGAATATATAAATCCTGAACTATCTGGTATTTTAGTCCAGCGCATTGATTGAACTGCCCCTGAGACTTTTAACGCAAGTTCATACAACAATTTTTCGTTTTCATTATACGGGATATATCCCTCATTCATTAACCGTAATAAAGCGCCATAAGTGGAAATGTTATTAAAACCGTGGTCGTGAACACCGATATGGGTCAGGTGTGGCGCCATATATTTTAAAATATTTTTTTTACCCGATATGAAGAAAGATTTTTCTCCTGTGGCTTCATACTGAATTAGGGCTGAACCAAATTGAAATCCCTGCGTCCATTCTGTCCAACCGTGTGACGCATAACGACCATTAACGGTAAATACCGGCGATCCATTTGCGTGATTCCATGAACTCTGGATTGACAAAATCTTCTGACCCGATAATTTAAACATCCTCTCAATTGCTGGCTTGAGACTTTCAGCAGTTAAATTGTAATTAATATTAATCATAATATTTACAAAACTCTTAAATGAAAACCGCCATCTACATTAATTACATCGCCGGTGGTATATGGAAAAAATCCAAGTGCAATAGCGGCAACAGCCTTGCCAATATGCTCCGGCGTCCCCCATTGTCTTATTGGCGTTAATCCATTGTTGATTAACTGGTCGTATCGTTCCTTTGCTGGCTTTGTCATATCTGTATCAATAATTCCGGGTCGGACTTCATAAACTGAAATCCCGAACTGTGCGAGTCTTACAGCAAAAAGTTTTGCTGCCATAGACAACGCAGCCTTAGAAATACAATAGTCTCCCCTATTCAGCGAAACTGCGTATGCGCTAACAGAAGTAATAAATACAATTTTAGGGTTAAATTGCTTATTATTTGCAACAAATTCAATCATCCAGTTTGAAATCAATTGAGTCAAAAAGTAAGGTCCCTTAGCATTTATGTTGATTAATCTGTCAAAACTCTCTTCACTTGCCTCTAAAATATCTGCTCGTTTAAGTGGGGCAACGCCAGCATTATTTACAAGCAAATCTATTTTGCCAAAGCGATTTTTAATAAATTGAACGAGATTTTGTCTCTGTTGAGACACCGAAATATCGGCTTGAAATTTTTCAACGTTGATTTGTTTTCCATTCTTTGCTGCTTCTTTTAAACACAACTCTACTGTTTGATTGGCGGCAGTTTCATTTGAAGAATAATTAATGACAACATCGGATCCAATCTTTGCTAACTCTAATGCTATACCGCGTCCAATTCCGCGCGAAGCCCCTGTTACTAAAGCCAATTGATTCATAAATACCGTAAATATCAAAAACCCAATTTTTTTCCAATGATTATCTCAAATCAATAGAATTATTTAATCAGTAGAAGCTGGCGAGAGTACCTGTTTGACTTTTAACAATAAATCTTGACTTGTAAACGGTTTTTGAAGGTAATTTTCTATTCCTTTATTATTTGGGCGTAAAAACCCGCTTGTATAAAGAATTTTTACTTCCGGTGCAATTTTGATAGTATGTTCAACAAGTTCCCTACCGCTCATTTGAGGCATAACCAAATCTGTAATAACGAGGTCGATTTTTCCGCTTTTTGATTTCAGAATATCCAATGCCAAGTAACCATTATTTGCAATTAATACTTTATAACCATATTCAGAAAGCACTGTCTGACCCATAGTTAAAATTAAATCCTCATCATCTACCATCAAAATTGTGCTATTTCCATAAAGATCATCGGAAGATGTTGATATATCCTTTACAATTTTATTGTTAGCAGGCAGATAAATTATTACAGTTGTGCCCCTTCCTGGTTCACTGGAAATTGATACATTTCCACCGTTATTGGTTATAATTCCATAAACCCATGTCAATCCCAATCCCCTACAACCGGGTTTTGTTGTAAAAAATGGTTCAAATACCCGATCTATATTTTCAAGAGGAATCCCACATCCATCATCTGTAATTTCAATGGATAGATAATGACCGGGAAACAGCCTCACATTTCTATCATGGGCTTCTGTCTTTAAATCTAAATTTCGCGTTGTTACGTATATATTCCCCCGCCCTCCGTCTGGTAAAGCGTGCACTGCATTTTCTAATACTTTGACAATTGCTTGTTGAATTTTTGCTTCATCAAAATTAATAGCGTAAATCTTTTTCTCTAAATTTAATATTATTTTAGGATATTCTTCGCCCGGTTTTTTAAATAACCTAACAGCCCTACGAATAATATCATTAAGATTCACCGCCTTTTCAATGTTTGCTTTTTCCGCCTGTCTGCTAAAAGACGCGAGGTCAGCAGCTACCTCTGCGGCTCGCTGGGCTGACTTTTCAATTTCCATCAGTGATTTCCGCCACGGACTATTTGGTTCAATTTTGCTTAATAAAAATGAGGTGTGTGCAATAATGCTTGTAAGCGCGTTGTTAAAATCTAACGCCACAGTCCTTGCAAGTTGGAGGGCACATTCGAGCTTTTGTTTAGGAAATAATACACCGGTTTCTTCTTGCAAATGAGCGTCGGTCTTTCCCTTTTGTGTTCTACTCTGCGGGGACTCAGAGAACAATTGCAAAATATAATGTTTCGAACTCCCTCGAACAACAGAGCAAATATGAACAGAAAAATTGATATTCACACCACCTGCCATTATAAATGTAATTTTTTGCAAAGGTTGAAGTGCACGGTCTAACTGCGATAAGAAGTGTCCAACAGTTATTTTATTTTCATTTGACCATATAGTTGAAAGATGGATTGACCCGCTTTCTAAACCTTTTCCAAAAATTGTTACGGCGCTGGAACTCGCTCGCTTTATAATCCCCTGCGAATCAACAAGCAACGCGGACCAGGACGCATTTTCGAGTTCAAATATTAAATCCGACTTCATTCCCACAATAAATAATAAGATAAATTAACTTGTGAATCTAATTAATCAACATTATTAACTCAAAGATATGTTGTGTAAAAGTATTGTAATTTTTAGCAATTTCTGACAGAAAAAAAACTTCATCTCTTTTATCTATTTGCATACATTCGCACAAAATGTTCAATCAAAAGAGCAGATTTATTGCCATATTTTTCCGCTACTTCAAGAACTTCGGCGTGTGAAATAGGCGTTTTATTAAACCCAGAGGCAAAATTTGTTATGCAACTAAGTCCTACGACTTCCAATCCACATTGCTTTGCTGTAATTGCTTCTGGAACAATGCTCATTCCAACTGCGTCAGCACCAAGTATGCTAAAAGCCCGGACCTCTGCCGGTGTTTCATAGGTAGGACCGCTCACTGCAATATAAACACCCTCGTTAATATAGGCATTTGACTTTTTTGCAGCCGATTTCAACATCTTTATGTATTTAAGTTCGTATAATTTTGATAAATCCAGAAACCGCTTCTGTTTCAATCTAACCGGTCCAATTAGCGGATTTGTCCCCATAAAATTTATGTGGTCTCTTATGCACATAAAATCTCCGGGTTTGAACATTCTATTGATTGCGCCGGCTGCGCTTGTAAGCAATAAAGTCTTAACACCTAACTCGGCTAAAACCCGCACAGGAAAGGTAATGGTTGACATTGGATAGCCTTCATAATAATGAATCCTTCCGCCAAGAATAATTACAGGGGTTTTATCAAGATATCCAATTGCAACCAAATCTTTATGTCCTGCAACCTGAGGCTTTTCAAATCCCGGAACCGAATTGTAACTTAATTTTAAAACATAAGTGCATCGTTCAAGGACTGGCTGAAAACCGCTCCCGAGAATTATACCTAACGCTGGTTTCAGCTTTGTTTTACTCGTAATAAACCCAGCCGCTTCTTCTGGTAATACTTCTCTCGACCTATATCCCATTTTCAATTCCCTCATATAACTGCTTCCATAACTTGATTATAACTAATACAAGTTTATTATATTTTGATTGTATATGCAATTAACTAACAAACAAATTTTACGTTATTCAAGACACCTTATCTTGCCTGAAATCGGAACTTCCGGACAAACTAAAATTTGTTCTGCTTCGGTTCTATGTGTGGGAGCTGGCGGGCTTGGTTCTCCTGCAATTCTATATCTTGCAGCTGCTGGCATCGGGAAAATCGGTATAGTGGATTGCGACAATGTCGAACTTACAAATCTTAATAGACAGATAATTCACCGAACATCAGATATTGGCAGACCAAAAACCGAATCGGCGTTTGAAACAATTAAAAATATTAACCCCGATGTTGAAGTTGAAACATTTAAGGAAAAATTAAGTTCTACCAATGCGCTTAAGATAATTAAGCCATACCAAATTGTTATAGATGGCAGCGATAATTTTCCAACAAAGTTTCTTATCAACGATGCCTGTGTGATGCTTAAAAAACCTTATATATACGGTTCTGTTCTTAGATTTGAAGGGCAAGCAACCGTTTTTGCACCACACATTGAAGCGCCCTGTTATCGGTGTCTGCACCCTGAATCACCGCCTCCCGGAACCGTCCCAAGTTGTGCAGAAGCAGGAGTGTTCGGAGTAGTGCCAGGACTAATCGGCATAATTCAAGCCACTGAAACTTTAAAATTAATTGCTCAAGTAGGGAAACCACTATTAGGACGGCTGTTACTGTTCAATGCCCTTGATATGAAGTTTAAAGAACTCAAAATCCGCCGCGACACACAATGCCCGATATGCGGAAAGAACCCAAGTATAACAAAATTGATTGACTACAAATGATTTTTCCCGACTTCATACATTTAGAACCCCACAAATGTATGAAGTGGGAGGATGCCAACGTTAAACAAAAAATAAGAATATTTTACTTACCCGGTTTCTGTCTCTCTTTGTAATGAACAGGAGAAAGTTCCACCAACCTCTTTGCGGCTAATTCGGGTGTTAAATCGCGTTGTGGTTCAGCAAGCATTTCATAACCGACCATAAATTTCTTAACAGTTGCAGAACGAAGGAGCGGTGGATAAAAATGCGCATGGAGTTGCCAATGTGAGTAATCTCTGTCATCTGTGGGTGCCCCGTGCCAGCCCATTGAATATGGGAAACTTGTTTCAAACAAATTGTCGTAGCGGATTAATAATTTTTTCAAAATCCCTGCAAGACTGCTCCGTTCGGCATCGGTTAAATCTGTCAACCTTTGTCTATGTGCAAGCGGAATTAACAACACCTCAAATGGCCAAACAGCCCAGTATGGGACAACTGCAATCCAGTGTTCATTTAATTCAATGATTCGGATTTTTGAACCAATTTCTCTGCGCACATACTCAAGTAATAACGGTTGCGAATAATTTTTAAGATATTCTCTCTGCATCAAGTCTTCTTGCTCGGGGATTTTGGGGAGAAAATTGCTTGCCCAGATTTGTCCGTGTGGATGCGGATTTGAACAACCCATTATTGCCCCTTTGTTCTCAAAAATTTGAACCCATCTATATTTTGACCCGAGTTCCGATAATTGTTCTGACCAGACATTAATTACCTTTTCAATATCCTTAACATCCATCTCGGGCAAAGTTAAATCGTGGCGAGGAGAAAAACAAATCACCCTGCACTCGCCTTGAACAGGTTGATTGATAAATAAATTATCGGCAGATTGCCCAACAGTTGGCAATTCCGGCAAAAGAGCCGAGTAATCATTCACAAAAACAAAGACGCTATTATAAGGCGGATTGACCATACCGTTTGCGCGTTTGTTGTTCGGGCAAAGATAGCATTCAGGGTCATAAGTCAGACGAGGGCGTTCAGACGAAGATTCCTTATGCCCGTGCCACGGTCTCATAGTCCTGTGTGGCGAAACTAATATCCATTCACCTGTTAATGAATTATACCGCCTGTGCGGATGCTTTTCAGGATTGAATTCCATAAGAAATTGTTTATTGCATTAAGACCTCAGCGCCATTTGCTGGGCGAGAAGCAAAAACTGATGGTTCGATTCCGGTTCGTTTTGTATAACCATCTATCAATTTGCTTGCAATGTCCTGCGCTGAATTTGTTTTAATAAGAGCAACAGTGCAACCGCCAAAACCACCGCCTGTCATTCGGCAACCATAAACACCGCCATCAACACCTATTTGTTGCGCAAATTCAACCACTATATCAAGTTCTTCGCAGCTAACCTCAAACATATTTTTAAGCGAGTTATGGCTTGAATATAAGAGATTACCGACATCTACCCATTTACGAGATTTTATCATTTCAACGCATTTTAGCGTTCGTTCATTTTCCTCAATCACGTGCAGCACCCGTTTATAGACAGTGCTATCGATACGGTTTTGATGTTCATTTAATTGCTTAACATTTGCATCCCGTAGCGCCCTGACACCGAGAATTTTTGCTGCCTCTTCGCATTGTTTTCTTCTTTGAGCGTATTCTCCTCCTACAAGTTTATGCTTCACATTGGTGTTAAAAATCAAAACGGAGACTGCATCGTCATTCATAGGAACTAATTCATATTTCTGTGTTCTACAATCTATTAATAGCAAATTATCTTTTTTACCAAGCGCCGAGATAAACTGGTCCATTATCCCGCAAGGCATTCCCGCATAAGAATGTTCGGCTTTCTGGCACAAAAGCGCCTTTTTGACCTTATCAATGGTTTTACCGCTAACGGCTTCAATCAAGGTTGCTGTCGATACTTCAAGCGCTGCGCTGCTTGACAGACCTCCACCGATTGGCACAGATGAATACATAAAAACATCAAGCGCTCCCGTCTCAATTCCCAATTCTTGATAACCGGCAAAGACGCCTGCAATGTAGTTTGTCCAGTTCCCATGTTCTCCTTTTTTAATTGACTTTGTCAGTTCGATTTTTGCAGTCCTATTAGTCTTTGCGCAATGCCAGTTTAGAAAATTCCCCTTTTTAGACCTGTTAGCGGCTATGATGGTATAACGTTCTATCGCCATTGGCAGAACAAATCCTTCGTTATAATCCGTATGTTCACCAATCACATTTACCCTGCCGGGCGCACTGACTATCCATTGTGGTTCACTTTTATAGAATTCAGTAAAACCGGCTTTAACAAAGCCGAACAACTCCTTTAATGATGGATTTTTTTCAAGCATAAAAATCGTTTAAATATTAGGTATTTATTTTTTTACAACCTCAGAAATCCCGGCATCAATATATTGACCGCCCTGTGTTTGGTGGCAATGGATTGCAATAACGTAGCGACCGGGTTTAATAGCAGACTTACCAGAGGCAAGAATAGGCAATTCTTCATAGTCGGTTGTATAACCCGATGCGGTAAGAACAAGGATTCCATTAATATATACATCAGCGTCTTCATCGTGGTGAATGCGAATTAACGATTCGCCTGATATACCTTCTGGAATGTTAACTACTCGCCTGATCCAGATATCGGAACTCCGCCATTCTGTTCTCACAACAGTGCCCGGTGTCCCGCGAGTGCCAAATCCACCCTCTCCTTCTTTCCAATTTGAATCATCAAAATCGGGTTTCATCCAATCTGCTGGCGGTTTCTGTGTGGTATATCGCCACTTGAATCCTTGCTTTTCGGAAGTTGGAACTACTACCTTTGTTACAGGTGGCGTTGGCATAGGTGCCCAGTTTGATGCCTTAGTTTTATCTCGCGAGGCATATTTTTTCCAAACCGGTTTATTGTAAAGCATTTTTATAAACACACCGCCAACGACTGGACGAGCTTGAAATCCGACCTGACGTCCATCAGTGGTTTGATACCAATCGCACATTGGAACGCGACTTGGCGTCTCGTTTAACACCTTAAATACAGGGTCAACTAATGTATCAAAATCCGATTTATTCTTCGTGAGTGTTGCTGTCCAAATTGTCCAATCAAGTTTTGTATATGTCTGCCTGTTATCAAGTGGAAGCCCATATTTGTTTAGAACTTTTTTGTAAAAATTCATTTCTTTCCTCAATGCCGATGCAGGCCATAGATTAAACCCGAAAATATTATCCCAGACAATATTATATTTTTGACTCCACGTTCCGGGTCGGTCAAACGCTAACCTATAATGGTCGCCGTCATCTGCTTCTTTAAGCCAACGAGCAACAAATTCCCGAGCCAAACGATTATATTCTTGCGCTTTTTCTTTTTCGCCCTTCAACTCGCATAATTTTCCAAAGGAGGCTATTCCAAGAATAGCCTTTGCGGACAAATTTACATTATGCGCAAGATGACCTGCAAAATCGTCGGTGCATAATTGATTTTCGGGGTCGAACCCTTTTTCTTTCAAATATTGAGCCCATTTTTCAAGCACGCCCCAGTATCGCCCCGCAAAATTTGCATTGCCTTCCATCTCAGCAATTGCACCGAAAAGAATTAATAAATTCCCGGTTTCTTCAACTGGCATTTGGTTTTCTTCGGTACGTTCACCGCCACCGTATACCTGTCCATTTGCTTGTGGATAAGTTCCTATATCGTGTGGTGCAAATGGGAATTTCCATCTTGGAGAAGATGCATAATTCATAAATGGAACAATGAACGATTTAGCAACCGAAGGACCGAACAACAAGAACTGCGGCGACATTGGATAAAACACATCAGAAGTTCCAATACAACCATTACTAAAGTTTTCTTTGCAGAATGAAATAGGCTGTCCATTTTCATCTACGACAAACTTTCCAGCGGCAAAACATTGTCTATAAGCAAGGGCGCAAATCTCTGCATATTTTTCGCCGCCAATCTTTTTGAGGTCAGACATAAGTTCATCATCAAACGCAATGCAACGTTTCTTTAATTGTTCGTATTCCTTCGCCGATGCATTAAGCAAATCTTCTGCCTCCCATCCATTCCGTCGCCAGTATGGACGCAAATTCTTTTTCATATACTGGATTGAATACAAATCGTCATAAGCAACCATCAACCACTTCTGTATCGCTTTTTTACCAACTTTTCCAAAACTTATTGTCATTGCAGCAGCAGGGGTGTTCTCTCTTGCTTGTCGTGGTTGATTTTCATCAATGGATGTCAAATCCTGACCTTTTCCAAATGCCGTTCTGCAATCAAAAGCGCTGGCGATTGTCTTCGCAGAAGCAATGCCCATTGGTGCAGAGACATATAGGTATCCCCAATCTATCCTCACATCGTCTCCCTTTTTCGCAAGTATTAGTTGGTCTTTTGAGCCAATTTTGAGCGCATCAACTTGTTTAAATTTCTCAACAGACCATACAACCTCCTGCGATGTCTGGTTCACAGTGAGTTCTGCTGTCGCATCAAAATAGACATCTACCGTATGTTCTGCACCATCTAAAGATTTCGTCTCCCATTCAATATAAGTTACAGGTCGGGAAAGAATATCAACATCATCAGGAAGCGCAGGTGTCATAAATGTCAATGTCAATCCAATCCCAGCACCTTCAAATTCATATATTGTTCTTGTCGGCAAAACAATCAGATTTTTTTGTTCCATAGCAGGGAATCTCCTCGGTTCAGCACCAATCACTCTGAACGGTTTGCTATCAATTCTCACCAATCCGCAAATACTCTGCTGACGCCCTGT
Organism: Verrucomicrobiota bacterium; assembly: GCA_029572555.1. Lineage (GTDB taxonomy): Bacteria > Verrucomicrobiota > Verrucomicrobiia > Limisphaerales > JAKPVM01 > JAKPVM01. The sequence goes on from JAKPVM010000232.1 coordinate 13,915, forward strand.
CCAGTGAACTGTGTTCACATCGGTTAAATTATCTGCTGGCGACCAGATGCTAAAATATGGGTCGCACGCAATTAGCGGTGTAGAAGGTG
>JAKPVM010000235.1 GCA_029572555.1 Verrucomicrobiota bacterium
ATAAAGAATTATATCGATAGAATCTACCGTCCGTTTTGTTGAAAAACGGAATGGATTTTCTCCGGACATTACGCCACTTACCCGAGTTGGTTCTCCAAATGGACCATACTCGTAATTTGCGGTAACTTCCCCATTACTTGAATTTACAAGCGCAGAAACATTACCGTTCCCATCATAAGCAGGAAAGTATGTTCCAGCATTTATGCCTGTGTAAATAGTCGTCATAACCAATCCACCAACTCCATCAGCGCCGGTCTGTGTTCCACTCAAATCAACCCCCCAGACATAACTTCGTATAACCGCATTATTTGTTGCATTCATTTCTGTAATACATTGCCAACCATCATAAACCATCTTAATATCTGAAACAACTGTCCAACTTCCACTTGAACCATCATATTCCGTCTGTCTGATTCGTCTTCCCATTCCCTCATATTGCCCCTCAACCTTCCGCCGAGAAGAAATAGTCGAAACATTTAAATGTTAAAATCAATATCTGTAACCAATTATTTCAATAATTTGTTAATATTTGTAGTTTTTTCATAGTTAACATTACTAAGTTCTACTTCAAAAATATTACATATATCATCTCCTTGTCCTTCCTCATTTTTTCCATTTAGACCATTACTCCAAATTTTAACTATATATTTTCTCGGTTCTAATGCTGGTGCTATACAAAAATTCAAAGGATTTCCAAAATGATCAACAATCATTTTAGATTCCTCCCAATGTTTTGGAAGTGGTTCTTGAATTATGTGCATTGCACTACTATTTTTCAGAAATAAATATAATTGTTCTGCAAGATATTTAGGATCTATTTTTGTTTGTCCTGGTTTGAGGGGTTCGGGCAAATATCCAAAATCGTTAACATAAATTCTAATCGTAAGAGAGATGTTGTGAATATCGGCCCGAGTTCGGGCAATAGCATGACTTTCAGCATAATGTTTAGAATGCACTTTTTCTAATACGCCAATTAAATAGACTACTACCAATCCAATGGCGCACAATCCAAAAATACCCAAAAATATTTTATTTGAACGAGTCATCAATTTTAACTCCCGAAGGAATACTGTATGGAGATGAAGATTGAGAATCACAGGTAAAAAATAAACAGCATCCACCATGATATGATAATTTAGTAAGTGCATTTGCTATAATTCCACAGCTAAATTTCAATCCAAAATGCTCTCTAACATTAAAAAAATCATTTCCGGTTAATTTAAATGGTGTACGCCCCCAATCATTCAATTGCCCACCTGGGAAATGGCCCGGCGTTGCATAAGATCGCCATATTTCTTGCCATCGACTTAAAATCTTTAGACGGTTTGCTTCACATCCTGCTTTAATCAAATCCTCAATTAATCTAAATTTATTCAAAGTAGTATAAGTCTGCTCTACTGTATAAGCCATTCCTTCATCCGTCCTATCATTATTTGAGAGCCCTGACACAAGGTTGTTATATGCATGAACCGTTTCGTGAACAATATCGAGTCCATCCGGATTATATCCTTTCAAACGCATCCAATTCCTGGATACTACGTATTCAGCCGACGCTTTTTGTCCTAAATATGATGGATCAATTGTTACTCGGGTAATATTTGGAATAACGCCCTTAAGTTTAGATAATGCATCCAAAAGCCCGGTAGCCTTGCAAACTTCATAACCTTGCATTTCCACCTCTAATCTTGTAATGGCAAGTGTAGATATAGGGTGAAAGTTCCCACTCGTATCAGACACTCCAGGAAATAATCCCAATATATCAAAATAATTAATTGCGCTATTATTATTGAAACTATATAAATTATTTTCTTCTCCCCCTCCAATCGGATCCCTACTCAACCACCTCCCTATTGTTGGTGAATAAGCACGGTATTCATACAGAATAATATCAATAGAATCAACTGCGCTCTTGGTTGAAAAACGGAATGGATTTATCTTTGACATCAAACCAGTTTGTTTTATTACCTCGCCAAAGGGACCATACTCATAATTTGCACTTTCCTTGCCATTATCGCAATTAACCATCAAAGCAACATTTCCATTCCCATCATACCCATAAAAATGCGTCCCATTTTGAACATCATTCATAATTAACAATCCGCCAACTCCACCAGCGCCGGTCTGTGTCCCACTCAAATCAATTCCCCATACATAAGACCGCAAAACCGTGTTATTTGTCGCATTCATTTCTGCAATACATTGCCACCCATCATAGACAAATTTTGAATCAATTATAGCATTAAATTATAGCATTATTTGTTCCCTGCGCATTATCCCAAACTGTCTTCCGAACCCGTCGTCCCTGCCAGTCATATACAATGTCTATATATTGTAGCAAATCAAAAAATATGTTCTATAATATTTGTACAATCAAATCCTTCTTTTTCTACAGGGGAACGAACATTTTTATTTCAATTATCTTTTCTCTCTCGTCTATACTTTCTGAACCATATATAAAGTGCAATTAATGAGCCAATAAAAACCCATTGGAAAATAATTGTAAAATAAAACCAAAAAAAATCCGACGCCTCTCTAACCCAGGGTAATGAAAGTGCAAAGTAACCAGCAGGAGAATTTAAGTTAATTACAATGTCAAAGAAAAAAAGTTCTTTGTTATACAATGCATTTTTATCAATATAATAAACAAAAAAACACATTATTATTCCTATAAATAGTCCAATTATTGGCCATATTAATATTTTTGAAGGAAAGCGTTCAGTTTTCATATTAATTATCTGGTAAAAATTTCTTCCAACATTCCCCACATCGTTTACCGTATGTTTGAACATCATTCATAATTAACAATCCACCAACGCCCCCAGCGCCTTGTTCTGTCCATTACATTGATTTTGTTAATGATTCTACATCACCACTCCGCATTGTAAATATTATTTTTGGCAGAGATATACAAGATACAAGATGAACAAGATAAAATATTTTATCCTGTAAATCCTGTGAATCCTTGTTAATTTACCCCCATAATAATCCAGTAAAAATCTGTTTCATCTGTGCGAACCCCTCTTCACGTAACAAATATCGCAGCAATTAGAAGCGCAATGTTTTGAGACAGAAAAATAGGAGATTTCTTTCAAAAACCATGTGAAGTTGGGGTAAATCTGCGTTCTTATGTATTTGCGAACATCTGCGAGAAACTTTTCTTTCCCCCCACATCACAGACAAGAATGTCTATGACACGCTGGTATATTTTTAACTTTTTAATACCTTTCTTTATATTTATATTGTTTAACAAATGGTGAGTCCTGAAAATAAAAATGAATCACATTCTGGCGCTGTTGATAAATCTGCGCGCAAATTTGATTTGAATCAAGAAAAAGAAAGTCAATCACAAGCCTCTCCATCTCTGTTTGAACAAGAGTCAGAAAAATTAAAGGCATCGTGGATGCGCCACGATGAACAATTTTTGAGGGATTATCTTGTGTCTTCCGTTCAAGACCCGCGAATCAATCCGCAAAGCATACTTGCCCGTCATACCATCATTAACCAGATATCCGACACAGATTTCTCTAAAATCCAGATAAATGAATTGCTTTTTTCTGCAATAGCCCAGTGGTTTTACTCTCATTGTGATGATATTTCGGATTCATATTTCCGAGATGCAGTTTTTTACGCCCTTGAAAAATCCGCTGAGAATGTTGAAGGAATAATAATCCCACAATTTATAAGAAACGCCTTTCAAATGCTTCCATTAAGGATTGGCGATGTAACTATTCCAAATTACATAAAACTTTTTCTCACAGAACATATAGGTGGAAACACTTCGCTTCCCGATGTTGCGCTAAATACGTTTGCGCAGATATGGAAAAACATTCTAACAAAAACTAGGGCTATTTCATTGCTTGAACCTGCTTGCGGTTCCGCAAACGATTTTCGTGTAATTTATTCTATTGGACTTCACAACAGTCTGGAATATACCGGATTTGATATCTGCGAAAAAAATATTTCAAACGCAAAATTAATGTTCCCGGAAATTCAATTTTTTGTTGATGATGTTTATCGGTATGAAACAACAAAAACTTACGATATAATAATGGTTCACGATTTGTTTGAACATCTTAGCGGTGTTGATTTTGTTTTAGCTAAATTTTGCAAATTATGTAAAGGTTCATTGATTCTCTCGTTCTTCAATATGGCGCTTATTGATGAACACATTATTATGCCTTATGAAATTTACTACTGGAACAGATTGAGCGCTCAAAAGATTTCAAATTTGATACAGGAATGCGGATTTTATCCGCAAATCATTCATATCAATACAATGTTCAAAGAACTTTTTGACGCAGATAATCTTTATAACCCGAACGGATATTCAATAATCGGAAGAAAAGTCTGATTTTATATTAGATATGTTCTTCTTTCAGAATTTGCACTATTGTATCGAGTTGTTCAACCTGCTCAGAAAAATAACCCGACAGGAGATAGTACAAAATACCTCTCTCTCGGGAATTTTAACGGGCATCAAACAAAAATTAAGCCTAAACTGTTGGGAGCTTCCACGGTGCCCGATAAGGCTTGCTTACCCACTTGGCAACTTCAGCATCGCCTACAACTACTTCCTTTGCTGGATCCCATTTTATTTTCTTTTGCGTACGGATTGAGATATTGCCTAAATGGCAAACAGTGGCTGAGCGATGTCCAATTGCCACATCGCAAATTGGAAGTTTGCGGCTCTTTATGCAATCAAGCCAGTTCTGATGATGGTTCTTGCTTTCATAAAGATGAACATCTGTCTCTTTTAATGGCTCTTCAAGTATTGACTCCGGGTCGGATTCAATATTACCTCGTGTTACATAAATTGAGCCTTTTTCGCCAATAAATGTGGTGCCATTCTTTGGTGCCGGGCTTTCGCAATAAATCGTTACGTCATTTGCATATTTATACGTTATGGAGAATTTTTCGGGCACTTCATACCGCTTTTGAGAATCAAAAGAGCCAGTGCTTTCAATTTCAATCGGACCGCTTTCATCCATTCCAAGTCCCCATTGGGCAATATCAAGGTGGTGGGCGCCCCAGTTAGTCATTTGACCGCCGGAATAGTCCCAGAAAAATCTGAAATAATAATGAACGCGATGTTTGTTATATGGACGATATGGTGCAGGACCGAGCCACATATTGTAATCTAATTCCGGTGGTGGTTCGCTATCTGGCACTGCTGGCTCTTTTGTCCAATTAACGCCGGGCAATCCGACTCGGACGGTCTGAATTTTACCCAACCGTCCCGAACGGACATATTCGCAGGCTTTTCGGAACCGGGGGTCTGAACGTTGCTGGCTACCCGTCTGCAATATCCGATTATATTTTCTCGCAATCTTAACAAGCACCTGACCTTCATAAATTGTCAGAGTAAGAGGTTTTTCGCAATAAACATCTTTTCCAGCCATCATTGCTTCAGCAGCAGGAAGCGTATGCCAGTGGTCAGGTGTGCTTATAAGGATGGCGTCAATTGATTTATCTTCAAGCATCTTCCTGTAATCACTAAACGTCGCCACTTTACGGTCTGGGATTGCCTTCAAAATTAAATCATACGCAGACTTCAACACATTCTTATCCACATCGCAAACAGCCACAGCATTCTTAATTAATGCCCTGATGTTGCTCTTTCCCTGTCCTCCAACCCCGATGTATCCAATCCGTATGAACTCGCTCGGGTTTTGTCCCGTCTGCGCCTTTGTGTTGTTCAAAAAAATATTCGGCAGCGCAACACCGGCGCCAATACCGATGCCTATCTTTTTTGACTGCCGCAAAAATTCACGTCTACTTATACTGTTGTGCCTCATAACGTTGTAGATTTATCCATTAACAACAATTTTGTCAATGAATGTTTTCTATTTATGACGACAATAACTCTCTGAAAATTCAACTAATTCACTATTTTTTGACTTTTAGTTTTGCGAGGTAAATTGAGGTATTTTTCTCGTGCGTGGAATAATAACTTACCCAGAGATAATTATTATGCCAAACCATCCCGGGATAACTTGTATCGCCTTTGCTGGGCAAAATCACCTCAGGCACACATTTTTCTAATGTCATAAACCCAACCACAGTTTGCGAAGATGGAGTAAAATCTCTCCCCGAATAAACCATTAGTCCATCTGGTAAAATGATAAAATTTGGTCCCTGAACTGGTTTGCCAGCGCTAATAAAGCGCCAGTCATCATAAGGCGGATTACTCAAGCCTATAAAAGCGGGGCCGTTTTTGTTCTCATTTCTTACAAGCGCTACCATTGAATCATCGGACAGAAATCGAATTGTCGTTTCATTGGGATAACAATTTGTCGGCAATTGAGGAGATACGATTTTTGTATAATCAATTCCGTCAGTTGTTCGCCATAGTGTTAGCGCTATTTTATTTAATGGGACGCCTGTTGTATAAGAAAATCCATAACCCACCTCTTTGTTCCATGTAACCCTCCAGAGCCAGTTCATTGCGGGAATACTTATTGGTTGCGGCGGCGTCCATTCTATTCCGTCTTTTGAAAAACTGACTCGCGTTTGATGTGAAACCAGTTTTCGCCTCTGTTGTGAATCTGTGTTCCCATAAATGGCGCCTCCGATTAAAAGCATTAGCCTGCCATCAGGCATAATTGAAACTTTTGGATCTCTCAAATCAACGCCATTCTCGGATATAATTGCGGCGTTTTTCCAGTTCTCGCCGTCAAGGCTGCGGATGATTCTAACAGTCCCATTACTGCCCGGTACGTGTGAACTGCCTTCCCGAAAAACGCAATACCACAAGTCTTTATGGATTATCAAATCCGTAAACGCATTGTGGGGGGCTAAATCCCATATCTTTTTCACCTGAACAAGTTCTATCTCTGCGGCGTAACAAAGTGTGTTCAGAAAAAACAGTAATAATAATTTTCGCAACATATACGAAACTTAATTCTTTTCATCTTGAATGAGAAGTTCCGTTATAACGTTTCTCAACTCATCTGCGCTATAAGGCTTTTGTATTACACCGACAAAACCGTAGTCTTTATAATTTGACATAATGGGATCAAATGAATAACCGCTTGAAACCACAGCCTTAACATTGGGGTCGTGTTTCTTTAATTCAACAACTACATCCTTTCCACCAACTCCACTTTGAATTGTTAGGTCTAATATAACAAGGTCAAACGGCACACCAGATCGTTTAGCAGCAATAAATTTTTTAATTGCATCCTCTCCATTGGGAGAAGTCTCCACCTGTAAGCCATATCTTTCAAGAATTGCTTTTACAAGGGTGCAAATATTTTCTTCATCATCCATTACAAGCAGTCTTTTTCCGCGCAATTCAGGTAAAGTGGAAAAGGTGATAGGCGGTTTTTCTGGCTGTTTTTTAGAAACCGGCAGATAAACCGTGAATGTTGTTCCCTTTTCAACTATCGAATGGATATCAATTCGTCCCTTATGTCTTCGGATAATAGATTCCGCGGCTGCCAATCCCACTCCACTGCCGGGTCCGGTATGCGCATAGTAAGGTTCAAAAAATCGCGCAATACGTTCAGGTGGAACACCTTCTCCGTGGTCCTGGATTATTATTTTTACGTAATCACCGGGTTCAAGTGTTCCACAGTTATTTTTGTTTAAAACGACTTGTTCTGCACCGATAAATATTATGCCATTCGGAGGTATTGTCTGGACAGAAAAAGTAGCAAGATGTATAAACGCTTGTTGTAGCTGGCTATCATCGCCTTCTATTAAAGGCAAATTGTTTGGGATCAAATAATTTAAATTTATATTTTTTCCATAAGCTGCCATTTCTACTGCTTGTCTCAAGACTGAGGCAATCTGAATCGGCTTTGTTACCGGGCTACCACTCTTTGTAAAAGTTAAAAGCTGGCGTGTTAAATTTTTCGCCCTCACACAGGAACGTTCTGCGCTTTCAAGTAATGTATAAGCCTGATTAGATTGGTCTAACATCATCTTAACAAGCGATATATTTCCTATAATCGCTGTAAGAATGTTATTAAAATCATGCGATAACCCTCCTGCGAACCTTTCAATTGTCTCCAAACGCGCAACCTTTATCCTCTCTTCTTCATATCTATATTTATCTGTAACATCGCGGAAAACAAGTACAACACCGATTGTTTTACCGTTTGAATCTTTTATCGGTGCGGCGCTATCGGCTATTATTCTCTCGGTTTTGTCTTTTGCTATTAAGACAGTGTTATTAGCCAGTCCTGTGGTTTTTCCATTTTTTATCACCTTTTCTACCGGGTCTTCAACAGGTTGGCGTGTTTGTTCATTGACGATAACGAAAACCTCTCTCAACGGTTTTCCAACAGCGTCATTTGCCTTCCAGCCGGTCAATTGTTCAGCGATTGGATTTATCAATATAACCCTGCCAAGTTCATCAGTGCTTATTACGGCATCACCTATTGAATTAAGAGTCAGAGCGAGGATTTCCTTTTCTTCAGCCAATTTATTCTGCACCTGTCTTATTTCAGTGATGTCTTTGCTTATGCCTAATGTCCCAATTATATTGCCATCCTTGTCTCTATACGGCATTTTTGTTGTCAATGCATAAGTAATCTTGCCATCTTTCCAGACCTCGCGTTCAACTTTTCCGATAATTGGTTTGCCGGTTTTAATTATCTGCTGTTCATCCTCAAATGCATCCCGCGCATGTTCATCGGTAAATAGGTCAAAATCCGTTTTCCCTATAATTTTTTCTAAAGGCAATCCAATCTTGTATAATGCATATTTACTGCATCGCAGAAAACGAGAGTCTTTGTCCTTGAAGTAAACCGCATCGGGTATATTTTCCAACAATTCATCAAACAAATTTTTTTCAAACTCAACCTCTTTTAACAACTCTGTCTTCTCGTTAATTTGATTTTTAAGTTGTTCATTTGCTTGTCGTAATTCATCATTGGATTTTTTAATTACTCCAAGCAACTCATGAGCCTGCTTGCGCGAACGAATCTGAAGACCGACAATTCCTCCTGATAATATACCAGTTATTATCCCGGTAATCCCGAGTATTAATGGGAATAAATTACTTACTTTTGCCTCAAATACTGGAGTTGAATAGAACTTTATTGTATAATCGCGTCCAGCAAATTTTTCGTTGTATGACATCTCGTACTCTGGTTTATGCGCTTTTCCATCAGATAAATAATTGTCGGATTTTGTACTTAACAATAAATTTTCTGCACTTGTTATTTTGCCATCATAAACTTCGATAATAAAATCTTCTGACTTAGTGCCTTTCAATAATGGCGGGAAGAAATATTCAGGGGCTAATGAACAGGCAATCAATCCTATCAAAACCCCGTTTTCTCTTTTGGTATTAGAGTAGATTTTTTTATAAATCGGCAAATAAATAATAACACCAGTTGTGCTATCAGAGAGGATTAACTTTTCAGTTGCTTGTGTTTTTTTGGTTTTTATCGCTTCATCGATTGCATTGCGGCATTCTGGAATGCTGTAATGGTCTTTTCCATAAACCTGAACTGTCTTTTGGAAAGTGGTTAAATAATATACCGGAAAATATACATCTCTTTTGCCTGACGGCGTAACCTGATAGTCTGGATTTATCGTTCTTCGGGCAGTTTCCAAAAATTTATTTAACTCGCTGGATTTAACCTGAGGCAAAAATGCAATAGATTTTACCGCACTAAACTCATCATATTCAATTATTGCGTTTAAATATGAATCCCATTCATGAATCTCAACATTTGTGCTTGCTACAAACAAAGTTTTTATTCCATCAAGTATTGATAAGTAATGTGTAAGTTCGCTTGAAAATATCTCTATTGCTTCTCTGTTTAAAGACTGAAATTCCTCCCTTTGTTTGTTTTTTAAATTCGTATACGAGTTGAAAGTAAAAAACAAAAAAGGCATCGTCACAAGTAAAAACGTTATAATTGCCCAACGATACCCACTAAATGGTTTGTTTTCGTCATCCATAGTGAACAAAATTTTTAAAAGTCAATATAGGTAATAAAATAAACAAAGTTTTTAGTAATAAGTGTTATATTTTTCCCTGAATAATCAATAACAAAATTTTTGTAACGGTTTTAACATCAACCTCTATCGGCTATTTAAGAGTACAAAATTATCGGACCTCGAAGAAGTAATTGCCAGCAAATTTAATAAATATCCGCAAGTCTAAAAAATTGACTATCCTTTTAATTTTTTCTCAAGCTGTCTGATTGTTTCCCGGACGTTTCCCTCAACATCCATTCTGTCCTTTACCAATTTGCAAGCATGTAAAACGGTGCCGTGGTCGCGTTTGCCGAAGGCACTGCCAATTTCATTCAACGAATGTTGAGTTAACTCACGCGAAAGGTACATCGCTATCTGACGCGGAAAGGCAATACTCTCAGGGCGTCTTCGGCTTGTCATATCCGCTAAACGAATGTCAAAATGTTCCGCAACCACTTTCTGGATATATTCAATAGTTATTACCTGTTTAGCCTCTTCACTGAGTAGTTCCCGCAATAGATTTTCAGCCTCTTTTGCAATGATCAACTTTTTGGTCAAATCTTGATACGATTTTATCCTTAACAATGCGCCTTCAAGTCTTCGGATATCAGAGCGAATATGCATTGCCATAAAATCTATTACCTCCGGCAATACAGTGACGTTAATAGTTTTCGCTTTGACATTTAAAATCGCAATTCGGGTCTCTACATCAGGCGGTTGCAAATCCGTAACAAGCCCCCATGCAAACCGCGTTACAAGCCGTTCCTGTATATTTTGCATCTCGCTTACTGGACGGTCACAAGTCATAACAATCTGCTTGCGAGCACCGTGTAATGCATTAAATGTGTGGAAAAATTCCTCCTGAATCCGTTCCTTGTTGGCGAGAAACTGCACATCATCTATCAGTAAGATATCAACATACCGGTATTTTTTTCTGAAATTATAAAGATTGTTGATTTGCAATGATTCTATAAATTCATTAGTAAAGCTTTCGCTTGATATGTAGACAACCTTTGAATTGTTTTTGTGGTGCAGAATATAATTCCCTATCGCTTGTAATAAATGAGTTTTACCAAGCCCACTTCCACCATGAATAAAAAGAGGATTATAACAAGTCCCCGGAGATTGCGCCACTGCTATTGCTGAGGCATGAGCCATATTGTTATTGTTGCCAACAACGAATGTTTCAAAAATATATTTTGGACTCAACTCGTTTCGCAAAAATACCTCATTTTTGTTCGCGGTTTTTGAACCATTGTTTTTAACCTTTGGTGGCGTCGGCTCTTCAAGATTTTGGTCGCATCTTATTTTATATACAAACTTATATTCTTCACCAGTAACTGCTTTTATGGCATCGCTGATATATTGCTCATAATTCTCTTTTATCCACACGCTTGAGATTTCATTGTCAACCTCGAGTTGAATCTTCTTTTTGTCTTCCGGTAGCAAGCTTGGATTAATCTGTTTTAACCACAAGTCAAGCGACCTACTTTCTGAACATTGCTTCAAAATTTCACAGGCTTTAGCCCAAGTCTCTTGAATCGAAATCGTCATATCAAACCTTTCAAATATGTTAATTTATTAACAGAGTCCCATCGGACTATTCGCGGCTGTGGTAGATTTTTTTAAAAATTCTAAATAAAAACAAATTATCGTAACTTCATCGTTTCTGGCAGGCTTACACAGTCGCTATTATAAACCTCTGGAACTCAACAACTTATACAAGCAAAATTTAATCTATTTCCTGCCATTTTTTATATTTTAAAACTCTTACAGTTTGAGTTACTGCGCACATTTCTATTCAATAAATCCAAATGTGAAAAGAACAATATATTAAATCTTTTTCACAACTTATTCACAGCCATAAAACTACTGAATTTTCAGCGGTTTTTATAATATTTTTACAAAAATTAATCTATTTTTATATTGTGAATAATTTTAATTATTCTTGCATATTACACATCGTAGTAAAGGAAAAATTCATACGGGTGTGGACGCAAACGGAGGGCGTCAAATTCCTTTCGTTTGTTGCTCACCCAGGTTTCAAGAAAATCTCGGGTAAAAACGTCGCCTTTTAGCAAAAATTCATAATCTTTTTCAAGGCAATCAAGGGCTCCACCAAGACTTCCCGGTACTTGTGGTACCTTGGCTAATTCTTGCGGTGGAAGTTCGTATAGATTTTTATCAACAGGTTCGCCCGGGTCTATTCGGTTTAACACTCCGTCAAGTCCAGCCATAAGCAGAGCCGTAAAACATAGATACGGATTTGCCGATGGGTCTGGCGGTCTGTATTCAATCCGTTTTGTTTTCGGATTCTCGCTATAAGCCGGTATTCGAATCGCTGCGCTTCTATTCCTTGAACTATAAGCAAGATTGACCGGGGCTTCGTATCCGGGCACTAATCGCTTATATGAATTTGTTGTCGGACTACATATAGCGCAAAGCGCTTTTGCGTGTTTTAAGATTCCGCCAATAAAGTTAAGGGCTGTTTTGCTCAAACCAGCGTATTCATTTCCAGCAAAAAGTGGTTTATCTTTTTTCCATAAAGAGATATGCACATGCATACCGGAACCGTTGTCGCCAAAGAGCGGTTTAGGCATAAATGTAGCTGTCTTACCATGCTTTTTAGCTACATTTTTGACAATGTATTTAAAGAGCATAAGGTTGTCTGCCGCCTTTGTAAGGGTGCCAAATCTGAAATCAATTTCTGCCTGACCAGCAGTCGCCACTTCGTGGTGTTGACGCTCTATCTTGATTCCACACTCTTCCATCACAAGACACATTTCTGTGCGGATGTCTTGTTGAGCGTCATTTGGTGAAACAGGGAAGTACCCTTCTTTGTATCGGATTTTGTAACCTATGTTTGGTATTTCTTCTCTACCACTGTTCCATATCCCTTCAATGCTATCAACACTATAAAAACAGCCGTTTGATTGGTTATCATAACGAATATCGTCAAATATGAAAAACTCAGCTTCCGGACCAAACATCGCTATGTCAGCCGTGCCTGTGGCTTGCAAATATTTTTCGCCTTTTTGTGCAATTCCTCGGGGATCGCGGTTATACAGTTCGCGAGTACCCGTCTCTGCGATTGTAGCAGTAAGCGAGAGTGTCGGGACTGCGCAAAACGGGTCAACAAAAGCCGAATCCGGGTCTGGCATAGCCAGCATATCGCTTGCCTCAATACTTTTCCAGCCGCGAATTGAAGAGCCGTCAAATCCTAATCCTTCGGTAAAACACTCTTCCGTTAGTTCTGAAACCGGCAACGTAAAATGTTGCCACGTTCCAAAGGTGTCCACAAACTTTATATCCACCATCCGCACATTCGCGGCCTTAACAAGTTCAAAAATATCTTTTAATGTCTTCATTTAAAGTGCAAATTTCTCGGAATTACAGAATTATTAAAAAAATTAAACTGCGTTTTCTCCGGATTCTTCTGTCCTGATTCGGTATGCGTTTTCTACATTACTGATAAAAATTTTACCGTCTCCGATTTTTCCTGTTTTTGCTGATTTTAGAATTGCTTCAACGGCTGCGTCAACGGTTGAATCCGGAACAACCACTTCAATTTTTATCTTTGGCAAAAAATCGATTGTGTATTCGCTTCCTCTGTAAATTTCTGTATGACCTTTTTGTTGACCAAACCCTTTTACCTCGATAACAGTCATACCATCAACACCGATGGCGGTGAGGGCTTCTTTGACATCCTCAAGTTTGAACGGTTTTATTATGGCTTCAATTTTTTTCATATTCAGCAACGAAAAAATAGTAGCACTGAATTGTATCCTGTAAACAGGATTTTAAAAAAATATGTTCGTAGTACACAGCCATCTCATAACAAAAATAAAAAGTGCTGGCTTTATTTGAACCATTAGCACAGATATTGCATTAGCATCCAATAAATATATATCCATAACTCTGACAATTAATATTGCGAAAAATATTTTGTCCGAAAAATATCAACCAGCCGAAGGCTGACATTATGAAACTCCATAAGGAGTGGCAGGATTATAGCATTGAAATTAACATAAGGTAAAACCACGCCAGTGGTGATAGGGCGATAATTGAGAACCATAATAATGGCTCTGTCACCGCTTTCAGCGGTTTATGAGGTTTTTGTATTTTGTTTGCTATCATAATGTCACCCGCTTTTGGGGGTTTTGAAATGGGTTTATCCTTGCCTGTGGAGGGGAAGGGAAGAACGTTGATGACGCAGATAGATAGGATTTAACACAGATTTTTATTTAACAGGGATAGATAAAATATTTTATAGAGCATCTGAATTATTAGTATAGATAGTAAAATAAAATAGGTTATCCATAACATCAACCAGCAGTAGGCTGGCATTCTGCAACTCCGTT
>JAKPVM010000236.1 GCA_029572555.1 Verrucomicrobiota bacterium
ATATTATCCGCATCTCCTCCTTTTTAAATCAGATCATTTTATTAAAGTGCAATTGTACGAATTTTTTTTATTTTGGTTTATTGCATAAAACTAAAAGTGAAATTAATATTGTTCATTATTTCAATACTTCGTTAAAAACAATGTTAAATAATTGATAATGAGCAAAATAAGTGTTTAAAATATTTGGTTAAACCCCTGATAATCAGTATCTTAATGGATTTTACCACAAATCTGTTCAAGTATGACTACCAGGGGATGTTTTAATTATAAATCGTTAATTATCAGAACGTTAGATAAAATATCAGTTTTCAACAAGTGCAGGAAGGACTTTTTCTGCGAAGTCATTATCCTTTTGCTTTCCATCAAAGGGCGTATCAACTTTTTACAGTTAGGCCGCTTCGGGGACTTTACAGAGCAAAGATACAGACAACAATTTGAAAAACCTTTCCCATTCCTGGATTTCAACAAAGAGCTTACACTTTCCTGCGGTGGCAACCGTTTTGTAATTGCATTTGACCCCAGTTATATCAATAAATCGGGCAAGAAAACCCCGGGTGTGGGCTGGTATTGGTCCGGTTGTGCAGGACAGGCAAAATGGGGACTTGAAATTGGCGGCCTTGCAGCCATTGATTTGGACAACCATACCGCATTCCATCTTGAAGCTGTTCAAACACTAATCCAGGACAAACAGGCAACCGGTCTTATTGATTGGTATGTAAGCGTAATAAAAGAACGCAAAGAAACCCTTAGCTCCATCTCAAAGTATCTTGTTGCCGATGCCTGGTTTTCCAAAAAGCCTTTTGCCGACCAAATCATGGCACTGGATATGCACTTGATAAGCCGGCTGCGCGACGATGCAGACCTGAAGTATTTGTACCAGGGGCCACCCACCGGTAAAAGGGGAAGACCTTGTAAATATGCCGGCAAAATAGATACCGAAAACATTGATGCAAATTACTTTGAACTTATCGAACAAAATCAGGAATCAACTGTGCATTCAGCCATTGTCTGGTCCAAGTCACTAAAACGGGATATCCGGCTGGTACATGTTACCTACTTAGGCGATAAAGGAAAACAAACCCGCAAGCTTTACTTCTGCACCGATACACAAATGGATGCACTTGAAATCCTGGATTGTTACCAGAGCAGGTTTCAAATCGAATTCCTTTACCGCGACGGGAAACAACATACCGGCCTGACCAGTTCACAGGCACGCAGCGAAAATAAACTTAACTTTCAATTCAATGCTGCCCTGACTGCAATCAATATCGCCAAAGTGGAACA
>JAKPVM010000237.1 GCA_029572555.1 Verrucomicrobiota bacterium
GGAAGGTTTAGTTGACTATGACTTAAATACCGGTGTTGCTACGGCTGAAAAAGGTGTCAGGGTTATATATCAGGATTCGATTCTTACGGCAAAACGAGTTCGGATTGACGAATCAAGCGGCATAATTTCCGCCCAGGGCGATGTGTATGTAGTATCGGGTGGCCAAATCTGGCGGGCAGAAAAAGTTGATTGGAACTATAAAGAACAAAAAATTGAAGCCGAAAATGCGCGTGGCGGCACCCCGCCCTTTTTCTTCGAAGGTTCATCTGTTGAGGCTGATTTGTCCAATCGGGTTTATACTGTCCACGATGCGTTTATAACAACCGATGATTATTCCAAACCAATACAAAAAATCAGAACAAAATATTTAAAAATTGTCCCCGAAAAGTATTTAGAATCTCATAATACCTATCTTTATGTAGGCAATGTCCCTGTGTTCTATTTTCCATATTACCGACGGGGACTTGGAAGACATTTAAATTATTTCACACATACACCCGGTTATCGTGGCAAATATGGGGCTTTTTTGCTAAATTCATATAACTGGTATTTAAACGACAATATAGATGGGGCATTTCATTTAGATTATAGGACACGCCGGGGGGTCGGTCTTGGTTCAGATGTGAATCTTCATCTGGGAAAATTCGGCGAGACTACGTTGGAATATTATTATCTAAATGATAATGACCCCGGAGAAGATATTGATGGAAGCAAGCTGCCTTCGGATAGACAAAGGTTCAATCTTATCCATAAAGCAATGTTGAGCACCAATACCATCGCAAAAATAATTGGTAGATACGAAAGCGATAGAATGGTAGAACATGACTTTTTTGAAAGTGAATATCGAGCCAATACACAGCCTATTTCATTTTTTGAGTTAAACCATCAATGGTCGAATTTTGGTTTAGACTTTATGGTTGAGCCAAGAATCAACGACTTTTTTGAAACCGTGGAAAGATTACCGGACATTAAATTGACCGGCTACCGCCAGCAGCTTGGCGAATCCCCGTTTTACTACGAAAGCGAGACCTCTGCGGGGTGGTTCAGGAGACAGTTTGCCGATGATAAATTGCCTGATTATGCCGCCTGGCGCGCTGATACATTTCACCAGATTCTTTTACCTCAAACTTACTACGGCTGGTTGAACATAACACCAAAAGTCGGTGGAAGGTTTACAGCCTACAGTGAAGCCACTGGTTCCGGAGCAACCACAAAATCGCAATCGCGAACTGTCTTTAACACTGGTGTAGAAATTTCTACAAAGGCTTCAAGAGTATGGGAAAATGCGCAAAGCAAGATGCTTGATGTAAATGGTATACGGCATATTATACAACCAGTGATAAACTATGTTTATGTGCCATCGCCATCAACTACGCCTCCTGAATTGCCTCAATTTGATTATGAAATTCACGGATACAGACCTTTGCCAATAGATTTTCCAGACTACAATTCAATTGACTCAATTGATAGTCAGAATGTGTTCAGATTTTCTCTCTGGAATAAATTACAAACTAAAAGAAAAGGAGAGATTGATGACCTTTTAGATTGGCAGATTTTTACTGACTGGCGTTTAAACCCAAGGGCTGGACAGGGCACATTTTCGGATGTTTTTTCGCAATGGACTTTTCGTCCAAGAACCTATATTTCACTTAATCAGGAAGCCAGATTTGATATAAATAGCGGACACTTGAACGAAATAAATCACCGTCTAACAATCAGACCTAATAATGTCTGGAGCGTTGCAATCGGAAACCGCTACTTAAGAACAGACCCTATATTTGCAGATGACCTGGCTCAAAATATTTATTACACAAGTTTTTATTACAGGTTTAATGAGAACTGGGGCTTCCACATGGGACATCACTTTGAAGCGCGCGATGGCAGAATGGAGGAACAATATTACTCGGTATTCAGGGATTTAAGAAGCTGGACGGCGGCACTAACCTTCCGGGTAAGGTCAGAACGAGAAGGTCCTGATGATTTTACAGTCGCCCTTTCAGTTTCTTTAAAGGCATATCCTCGTAAAAAGGCTGATAGAGGATTTGATGATCCTTATCTTTACGGCGGCTATTTTGGGGCTATTGATTAATAATTATCTCTAAATCTGTCCAATTAAATTTATAAGAAATAATTTTTGCCTTTTGTAATGTCTTGTTATAAAAAATATGAAGCCTATGAAAGAGCAAAAAATATTAGACAAGATGTTTCATTATTTATTTCCTTTTAAAATATTTTTAATTGTTGCACTGATAATGCTGAATACAATGCAAATCAATGCGGTGAAATATGAAACTCCTATGCCGCCGGGAACACCAAAATTAAGAATTATCATAAGCCAGGACTGTTCTGTTCTTGAACAATTTGCTGCACGAGAATTAAGAAGATACATTTATCTGCGAACTGGAAGCCTTATAAATATTGAAACTACGACCGACAGTTTGCCTGAGTGGGGAGATATTATTGCGCTGGGGAATAAAAATCGTCCATTTATTAAACGGTTAGCAATGGATGGTTGGATAGAATCCCTATTAATAGGGCTTGAACCTCAATCTTATATTGCCCTTCAAATTAACCAAACAGATAGAAAAATTCAATTACTTGCCGGTGGTGATGATGTTGGCGCGCTATACGCCGCCTATCGTTTTATTGAAAATACGGGTGCGCGCTTTTATCTTCACGGCGACCAGTTGCCTGAAGAACAGATTGTTCTCTCCAAAAAAGATTTAGCATCGCAAAAAGGGGCTGAACTTTTGATGGGCAAAAAAACAGGCTTCGTTGAGGAATTGCAGTTTTTCAATGAAATAAGAAAACCCCTGTTTAACTTACGCGGAATTCAACCGTTCCACGATTTTCCAGAGGGTCCCGATTGGTGGAACTATGATGATTATATGGCAATTATTTCGCAATTGCCAAAGTTGAGGATGAATTTTATCGGCTTGCATACTTACCCAGAAAAACATCCAAATGCCGAACCAACAGTATGGATAGGTTTGCCAGAAGACATTGAGGAAAATGGCAATGTTAAATTTGCGTATCCGGCAAGTTATCAAAACACACTGCGCGGGAATTGGGGATACAAAAGCAAAAGAACAGGCGAATACTCCTTCGGTGCTGCAAACTTGTTTGAACGCGACGATTATGGCTCGGAGGTTATGTGGTGGCTTATGCCAGAACCAACAGAACCTGAAAAGTGCATTGAAGTTTTTAACAGAACCGGCAATTTATTGAAAAAAACGTTCGAATTTGCGCATCGGCTCGGGATTAAAACTTGCGTAGGAACAGAAACGCCATTAGTAATACCAGCAGTTGTAACCAATAAAATTAAGTCAAAAGGAAAAGACCCATCAAATATTGAAGTAGTTGAGGAACTTTACACCGGCATTTTTAAGCGAATCACAAAGGCATATCCGATAGATTATTACTGGTTCTGGACTCCCGAAGACTGGACGTGGAAAGGAACAAAACCGCAAGAGTTAACTAACACAATTAATGACTTGTTTGCTGCAATAAATGCTCATACAAAGGTTAAACCATCTTTTGAATTAGCCACTTGTGGCTGGGTTTTGGGTCCACAGCAAGATAGAGCGCTTTTTGACAAAATATTGCCGAAAAACATAGCATTGAGTTGTATAAACCGCGAGGTTGGTCGCACACCGGTTGATAAGGGATTTATCAAAGTTAAAAACAGAAGTAAGTGGGCTATTCCGTGGCTTGAAGACGACCCGGCATTGACATCACCTCAACTCTGGATCGGAAGAATGAGACGCGACGCAGCAGACGCCTTTCGATATGGTTGTGATGGATTAATGGGAATACACTGGCGAACAAGAATCATTGCACCCGCAGTTTTGGCGCTCGCTCAGGCTGCGTGGGACCAATCCCTATGGAATACAAATATTACAAGAATTGAGGAAATCCCACTTCAAGAAGGTCCTGTCGGTGGAAAATACGCTGCTTTTGATAAAGCCGAAATAGCCGATACCGAAGATGATTCAATTTATCAAACCGTTAGATGGGATGTGAGTGAATATCACTTCAAACTTCCCAATGGCAATTACACCGTGACATTAAAGTTTTGTGAACCAAATTATAACGAAAAAGGAAAACGGGTATTTGGCGTTAAAATACAGGACAAACCGGTTCTCGAAAATCTCGATATATTTGAAAAGGTGGGTAAAAACCGCGCCCTTGATTATAAATTTGAAGATATTGCCGTTACAAATGACTGGCTAAATATTGAGTTTATTTATGTTAAGGAATTTCCTGCAATCGCCGCTATTGCCGTTGAAGGGAATGGGATTTCGAAAAAGATTAATTGCGGTGGTCCAGCACATAAAAATTATGCTGCTGATTGGCCACCTTCCGAAAAGGTTGAATCGAAATTTCCTGCTGTTGAGGATTTTTATCTTGATTGGGCAAAGAACGAATTTGGAAATGAAGTATGCCATCAAGGAGCAAAAATATTCCAGAAGATTGATTGCGCCCTGCCCCGTCCATCTGACTGGATAGAAGGTCCCGGTGGAATTAAGCCTGACAATCGGAAATGGGAAGAGGTGGCTAAACAATATCTATTTGTTCCGGAATTCGAGGCTCTAAAACCGTTCATTAAAGGCAAGTTATATACAGCAAGGTTCAATTACTGGTTAAATAATTTCAAATATATGGAAGCGATGGCAAAATTAAATTGTGTATGGGCAAACTTCACAAATGAATTATATTTAGCAAAACAGGACAAAGATAAAACCAAAGAATTGATTAAGACAAAAGTATTTCCAGCAAGAAAAAACATCATTGAATGCATTGGCAATGTTTATAAATACTTACTTGCAATTGTTAGTACACCGGGAGAAATGGGTACAATCGCAAACTGGGAACACCATATTTTCACGGATTTATTGGTTAAACCGGCAGATGAGATTGAAAAACTGTTGGGAGAAAAATTACCTCCCGAACTTAATCCACCATCAACTTATTCTGGTCCAACAAGGTTAATAGTCCCAACGGTTCGGACATCGCTTTTGGTAGGCGAACAATTAAATCTCAAAGCAATTGTCCTATCTCAAAAACCGCCAAAAGAGGTATCTCTGTTCTGGAGAAAAATGGGAGTTGGCGGGTTCAGAAAATTAAGCTTTAGCAATGTTAATCGCGGCGTGTATAAAATTACTATTCCGGACTCAAGTTCTGATGATATTGAGTATTATATTATCGTCATTTCTGGCGATGGAAAAGTTTATCATTTTCCTGAAACTGCGCCAATTGTCAACCAAACATTAGTTAGAATTCAGAAGTAAAAATTGAGCAATTAATAATACGATCCCGTTATCAATTGTTTTCTCCTTTTACCCTAAAGAATTGTTTTGGTGTGTTGTTTGTGAGTGGGAGCGAGAAATTGATATGCTGGTTTGTTAGTGATAATGGAATAATATCCTGCCAGTGGATAAGGTTTGAAGAGGTTTGGATCCAGTAGTTCATATTTGTTGGACCTGTGATGGAGAATTGGATTATATTGTTTATTATGGCTGGTTGCGATATTTGAGGACCATTTATTATTAATCTGGCTTCCGGTGTTGTAAATGTTACTCCTTCAGCTGAGATTTGAACAGAATAAGCGCCAACGTTTATAGCCGAAGCATTTGTTATTGTCAATGTAGCGTTAGTCTCCCCTGCAATTGGGATATTGTCTTTAAGCCATTGGTAAGAAACGGAAAATGAAGAATATTTCGCCACTCCAACAGTGTATATACAACTCGAACCTAAATCAACAATCTGGTCTTGTTGATGCCAGTTAGTTACTACAACAAGATACGCTTTAGAACTTATTATTCCACCCGGTCTTGCTATATTTGTGATGATAACCTGGTAGTATTGGGCATCAACAGTCTGAACATTCGTCAGCACAAGTTTTGATATGCCAAAGTTTGTTAATATGCCTATGCTTCCACGTCTCCAACGATACCATAGTGGTGGGGTACCGGTTGCCTGGACATCAAATTCTACTGTTGACCCTGCAAGTGCGATTTGATTTTGCGGGTCTTGAAGTATTATCGGCACCAACAAAACTACAAGCTGCGCAGGAAGACTTTCAACAGTCGATATTTCGTCCTGAACAACAACGTTATAGTTGCCGATATCTTGTATAGTGACGTTTTTCAGATCCAAAGTCTGGTTTGTTGCGCCCGGAATGATTGAACCATCTTTTAGCCATTGGTAGTTTATGGTTCCAGTGCCTTGAGCAACGACTGTAAAGATTGCGTTAGTACCGTTTGTTACTGTTTGACTGATAGGATGTGTAAGTATTTTAGGTGGGATAAGACCAGTTAGTTTCATTGGCGGACTTATTGTTACACCACCGGGACTTATTGCTGCCACTTGATAAATACCAATATCGTTTTCAGATAAGCACGGAATGTTGAGCGTGGATAATGTAGCGCCAACAATTAGCTGCCCATCTTTCAACCAGTGATAGATGAGTCCGCCTTCTGCTTGAGCAACAATCTCCCATATTACACTTTGACCGAGAATGCCAGATTTATCACCAACGCCACTTACCAATTGTGGTGGAGCATATTTGCTATTTGGGTCATTCGGATTTGTTCCGAGCCAATATTCTTTTATGTTGCTTAAACCATCGTTGTCATTATCGTTAAACGTATCTAACAAATTAGAATCGCTTAATCCATTGTTAGCCTCCCATACGGAATCTATGCCATCGCCGTCATTATCTATATATCCGCTATCTGGTCTGTTTGCCCTGCCTGCAGAAGGAATATTTGCGCGCCAATTTCCGGGTTCGTTCCCAAAGTCCCAAGGTCTTATTCTTTGGAGTGATAAACCTGTGCCAGCGGCAGATGCAACGACAGTATAATCTCCAGTATCATATTCATACCTATCAACTTCAATCGACTCTCCCTGTGGTGTCATTTTCTTAATAACAACATTGCCACCTTGATTAGAAAGTTTGCCACTATAAGGACCAAAGATGGGGATGTCTGTACTAATACCGTAACGGAGTTTGAACGCAAGCAGTTGCGCATAGTCTGAGGGATTAAAGTTAACTAATATAATGTAGCAACCCGGTCGGATTGTCGCGCCTATCGGAAAATCAAATCCAATCTCACCACTTACCATCAATCGCGACCACCAGATATTGTCATCATACAGAGAAACAGTATTTGTTGATATGTTCTGCAGTTCAACGAACTCATAATCTTCGCTCTCTGGCGGTTGAAACATAATTTCGGTGATAACAATCGGTCCTGCCTTTGGCGTTCCATCAATGTTGCACATAGCCATACGACTGCCGGCGCTTGTCTGGACAAGCCCATAACTTGAGCCTTCTTCCATTGAGCCATAAATAAATTGAGTTCCGCGTCCATCGAGTTCGCCATTTGAATCCGCTGCCATAAGCCATAGTTCGCCGCCATCTACAAAGTTTAACGTAAACGGAATAATAGAACCGATACCGCCGTTGAGTTGGTTCGTGGTAATAGATATTGATTGATTTGCACCAATTACAGTTCCCTGACTTAACTGGAATTTCTTAAATCCATTTCTGCCATCGCTGAGATACCATCTACTAATATCAATAGTTGCATTGACAATGTTTTTAATCTCTACACTGCTTGAATCACCATTACGAATAACTTTGCTTATCACAATACCATCTATGTTTTTGTGATTTGGATAACCAGCAGACGGAGTAAGTTCAACAATATTTGTTCCGCCATCAAGCAATCTACCAACGCTTACATTTGCCCGTTGAGCCCCGAAATAGACAGTGTCAACCACAGCAGAACCTGTTCTCAATAGTTGGAGTGATTCGCCCATCTTATCCAGAGCAAAGTTCAAGTGCCCTACTGCGCCTCCTTGATTGTCAGCAATAAAACAGGTGTATGAATTAGTCCCAATATAGCTCAATTGACCTATAACATAGCCCGAAGTCAACATACCCGGGTCGTTCTTCAATATCATGCCGCTCAACCGAATCGGTAATGTAGATGGATTATACAGTTCAATCCAGTCGTTTCCATCCGGGCTATTTGCAAGCCACTCATTTATTTTTAATGAAAGTTGGTTGCCAGTTGCTGCCGTACCCTTGTTTTTTGAACCCAGTGTTGGAGCAGAAAGCAATTGCCATCCACTAATATCGTTCACCCTACCAATAGTCAAACCACTTACCTGTTGACCATATTCAACTCTGTCAACAAATCGTTGCTGAACATCATAAAGGTAAACACCGCCACCTCTACCTTTAAGAGCAAATCCACAATTAAGGATTTGAGTTGATTCGGTTGATAACGGGACTTCACTATCGCACCAGACAACAAGATAATCGCCAGCAGGAATAATTGTTCCGGTCGGGAATGTCCATCTGATAGTTCCATCAGCATTATCACCAAGCCCCATCCCGCTCATATCATAAGAGGTTGAACCGTTGTTGTGAAATTCCACCCAGTCGCTTGCGCGGTTAAATCCATTGCGGATTGATCCATCATTAATCGCCATCACCTCGTTAAACACAGGACCGGTATAGACAATAAGTTCGTTTGTCCCACCCGGCGTACCGCCTAAGACAAAGCTTGTTATCGTACTTCCACCATCGGGTATCCTCCCCTGCGAGACACCTTCTGCCGTAGCAGTAAAGTTGACTCTGTCTATCTCAATCCCGGTCGAATCATAAAGGATAATAGAACCGCCTTCTTTTGGCAGGTTAAATCCGAGATTATCCGGTTGCCATCCGTTTTCAGCAAATAATTGAAGATATCCGCCAGCAGGAACGAAGGAATAACGAAGATATTGATAAATCCCGTTTGTCAGTTTCCAACAACTCCCGTATAAGCTCACCGGCAGGATTGAACGATTATACAATTCAATCCAGTCTTTCTCGCCTGTTAATGGATTTGACATCCATTCATTTATAACAAGATTTGTTTGGGAACCAACAGCAGCAGCGGTGTTTAATAAACCTTTGCTCGGCGTACACAACTGCCAGCCGTTGCCGATGCGACCAAGACTTAAATCTTGAATTTGATTTCCAAAAGTAATCCCGTCGACATAATTTGTTTGCGCATCGTAAAGCAATACCATATCGCCCAAACGATTCAGGGCAAATCCACTATGCAGATTTCCATCACCAGAACCGTTATCACACCAGACAATTAAATATGCCCCGCTATTTATGATTGTCCCTTGTGGAAAAACATATTTACGCGGGTTTGAATCATCTGTTATGCTCCATCCGCTTATATCAACAGATGTTGATAAGTTGTTGTAAAGTTCAACCCAGTCAGGATAATTCGTTCCACAAGGCACAGCAGAAATATTCCATGCCATTACCTCGTTTAAATAAATATTATTTGAAACTGTTGTTGTAACCCCTGGCGTCCCATTGATTACTGAACTTGCTCGCCAGTTTGCCAAATCCCGCATATCA
>JAKPVM010000241.1 GCA_029572555.1 Verrucomicrobiota bacterium
AAAGAATGAAAAAAGAATTGGCGTGTTTCCTTGTTGGGGAAGGTGGTTTGATATCGGCCAATGGGATGAATATAAAAGCGCCCTGAAAAATCTGGTGATGGAAGGATGATTGCAATATTATCCATCCGTCCAGACCTTTAATAATGATCAACAATAAAAAAATATTAGCAATAATTCCGGCGCGCGGCGGCTCCAAGGGAGTGCCGCGAAAAAATATCAGGCTGATTGCAGGAAAGCCTTTAATTGCCTGGACTATCGATGAGGCAAAAAAATCAAAATATATCGACCGCATAATCCTTTCTTCAGAGGATAAAGAGATTATTGCGATTGCCGGGCAGTGGGGCTGTGAAGTCCCTTTTGTCCGTCCGTTAGAGCTGGCGCAGGACAATGTTACGGGGATTGAGCCTGTTTTGCATGCGCTGAAAAATATTTCCGGTCGGTATGATTATTTTATTTTGTTGCAACCAACATCTCCTTTGCGGACGGTTGAGGATATTGACGGCTGTATTGAAAAGTGTCTCCATAGTAATGCTCCGGCATGTGTGACTGTGACGGAACCGGACAAAAGTCCGTTATGGATGTTTTATCTGGATGACAGGGCGCTATTACATCCCGTTGTCAGGCAAAAAAACAGGAAGTTGTTGAGGCAGGAACTGGATAGTATTTATGCCCTTAATGGATCCGTCTATGTTGCAAAGGCAAACTGGTTTAAAAAAAATAAAAAATTTATATCCAGAAACACGGTTGCCTATATCATGCCCAAAGAGAGATCAATAGACATTGATACGGAGTTGGATCTAAGAATATGCCACGCGTTAGTATCGGAGAAGAATTGCCGGAGTCACGATTAATTACAATTATGTGTCGTGCGCGCGAAAAGATTAACATTTATGTACGTCTTTCCAATTGCCGAAGCTTTCTATGTGTCCGTAATCACTGCTGCTTTATTTTGGTAAGATAATTGCTTCGTGTTACCTTAGATAATTGTTCTGAGATTGATTATCAATCGTTGGTACGATTATCACAGGTAATTTAATAATGGGGGATAAATTATGAAATATTGCAAAAAATGCGTTATGCCCGATACAAGACCGGGCATAACATTTAATGAGGAAGGAATTTGCCAGGCCTGCGTCAATTACGAACGCCGGAAAAATATCGATTGGTCAAAAAGATATCG
>JAKPVM010000268.1 GCA_029572555.1 Verrucomicrobiota bacterium
TGATATCACAAAATATCTTATCATTATCTTTTATTATTTCAGCTTAATAGGCAGATATACATTAAATTACGCATAACGTTTGGCGGTATGTGGCGTTGGCGCAGAGTCGCGGTGGCGCGTGTTTTTGCACTCGTGGTGCGATGCAGGGATATGCTGTTGTTTTGTTTGTTCTCGCGTTGGCAAAAACCGTGACACCAGGAGGGAGTGCCCCGCGGGAGCGGGGGCGGGCCGTACCGCTGGCCACTTAACGTTCCTCTTTAGCCAGAAGGTTCTCGCGGTACGGAAAAGCCAATGACATATACCGACCTGTTAGGGGCAGGGTGATTTATTGAACAACCGTTTCCGGCGGATCTTGGATTGGTGTAGCAGGTTTAATAGCCTCAACTCTTTCTGCCTTCTTTTTTTCTTTAACTGGTTTTATGTTTTCAAGGCAAATTGAACAGCCAATTACATTCTTGACTGCATCTATCACTTCTGAATCACTGAACTTGCTTTTATATTTTGCCTTCAACTCCCTTTTTATAAAATTTATTACCGGTTTCCCTAACAGGTAATTTGCTAAGGTTGAAGGGTCAAGAGCTGAGTGTTTTTTCCATAGAACTTCAAGCTCCTTCTTAACGACACAATCTTTATGCAAAAATTGAAGTAGATCCGCATTATCCTTGAAAGTACCCTGGTCTGTCAGGTCTATTGAGAACACTTTCTTGCTGTCAATAGGTTTCTCAAAGATTATTTTATAAAGGTCAATCTGTCTGCCATTTGTAAGCACAGCCCATTCAATACCCTCATTAGCCCCATAATTAATGGCTTGTCGAAGGTGCTTGCCAGATAATTCCAATGAATATCCTTTCACTTCAACAAGAAAGTGCCGGTTGCCATTAATTTGAATAACATAATCAGCATATGTGCCGCGGATCATGTACTCAGTCTTAATTTCTTCAATCATTTTATAACCTAAAACCTCAGTTAGGAAATGATTAATCATAAGCCTTGTTGCAGATTCATCCAACTCCGCGTAACCCTTGTCTAGGTATTCTTTTTTGTAGAATTTTAAAGCGGAGATTAATTTTACCTTTTTTGCCGGAGAAAGCATAATTATTGATTTATAATTAGTTAACGGT
This sequence comes from Verrucomicrobiota bacterium, assembly GCA_029572555.1. Taxonomy (GTDB): domain Bacteria; phylum Verrucomicrobiota; class Verrucomicrobiia; order Limisphaerales; family JAKPVM01; genus JAKPVM01. Next base: position 1,122 of record JAKPVM010000268.1, read on the forward strand.
AATATGCGATTGTGTTATAAAGCTAATAAACATTTTACTCACAGTTACAATCTATTTGATTTCTTTTCCACAGTGGGGACAGTGATTGGAGCTAATAGGATCTTTTGAATGCCCAATTTTCTCAACAAACAGTGAGGGATCAAATACCGGATCAACTTTGAACTCCTTCAACCCTACAAAATACTGCATATACAAGTTTTCCTGAATGGCCTGTATAACACCCCTGTCATCCAGCTT
>JAKPVM010000278.1 GCA_029572555.1 Verrucomicrobiota bacterium
TCGGCATTTTTGGCAATTTTGGATATAGACAATGAGCATCACAAACCTGCCGAGGAAGTCTGGAAAAATATTTTAATGTCCACGGAATCGCTTGTTACAACCAATTATGTTCTTGTGGAAACATGCGCCCTTGTTCAACATAGTTTGGGCATGGCGGCAGTAGAGGTGTTTCAGGAAGACATCATTCCTGTTCTCAGAATTCAGTGGGTTGATCATGCTTCCCACCAGGCAGCTGCGGGAATAATGCTGACTGCAAAAAGAAAAAAGCTTAGTCTTGTTGATTGTGTAAGTTTCGAAACCATGAGGCGTTTAGGAATAAAAACATCCTTCACCCTGGATCGGCATTTCAAAGAGCAGGGTTTTAAATGTCTGCCCTAAAAATAAGCATGAAAACATCTTGTTCAATCATCATGATTGAACAAGCCAAGAAAATTTGTAGGACTTGTCGGGTGCTCTTCAGTGAGAACCTCACGCGGCGGGTTTAACCGTTTACCTGTTTGCAAATTGTCGGATGCGCCTCTGTATCACGGCGATGGGCGGCGAGATCAGCAGCAACGTTGTCAATCTTTTTTCCCAGTTCATCCCGAACGTTGTCGATTTTTTTATCCAGTTTGTCATGAACGTTGTCAATTTTCTGGTTAAGTGTCTCCACTTTAAAATCAACTAACTTAATTTGTTCACATAGTTCTTTTCGAGTATTACTGATTTCCTGATGAAGGGCATCATGCCCTTCCAAAACCAATTCAAACTTTCCCCGAATGTCTTCTAATAATATTTCCAAATTATTTTTTTCCATAAGTCGCCTCTTATTTCTTTAATTAACTTGATGTCGGATAAGTAAGGTTATTAAACAAGCACGTCAAATGCCAAGACATAACCTTATTTATGATGGAGAATACAATGAGCGTGTTTACCTGTCAACCCAATACGCCGGATGGCCTGTCGCTAAATATACTACCGGCGGGTTCAATCTGGCAGATTGAACCGTAACTTTTCTTCAAATCCCCAATAACGCAGAGGTGCTGAAACATTTGGTTCAATCAGCATAATTGAACCAGCCAAAAGGACGTTTCTAGTTTTTCCGTCTGCCCTTTATATATTCCAATCCCAAAGTATGCCGTAGAGCTTCATCAATCTTAGCCATTGGAAGTTTACCAATAATCCGATCGATTTCAGTTTCGGATACTGTAGCAAGGTTGTCAGTCATAATAACCTAATCCTTGAGCAAACCCGATTGCTGTCCTTCTCTTGTCGAAAGCCGGACAATAACACGGCTCTGGTGCTGTGACCTAAACATCTGGCTGGTTATCATTGTCACTATTACCTGTGGCAGCCCGGTTTGAAGATTATCGGCCTGAACAACCAATGCCGGGCGAGTTTTGGCTGTCCGCAAATCGGAATGAGGAAACAACATTAAAACTACATCTCCACGCTTATAGATTTGCTTTGGCTGCGTCATAATTGTCATAAATATCCATTTCCGGGGCATTCCATTCTTCGGCAAAAGTTGCCAAACGCGCACGCAAATCGCTGGCCTGTGCGACACTAATGCCGCGTCCCTGTAAGTCTATGCTGCCGGACTGAAGAAAAGTAACAATAACGGGAGTTTAATCGATGACGTTTCGCGGCAGTTCGGATAAATGAATTTTGCCGCTACGATAGATACCTTGAATCGATGTAAGCATATTTCTTGTCCTCTATTGCCATTTGAGTTGTTGTTTATACAGCACGCATCATTGACCTAAATTTGATCAACTCGTAAAAAGTCATAATTTACATATTGTCATGGTGAGCCCGTCGAACTATACTGTAATATCGAGTACTTGCATTCCCCCGCAGGCGAGTTCAGGGTGACAGAAGTCACTTTTTACTTGTTCATCAAATTTACCACAACCATTTATCCGTGCAAGCAAAAAAATCTCGATCACTCGGGATAATTCCGGCAAACAAATCAGCCGCAAGCTGTCCCTGCATCAGAAAGCTTAAGCATTTTTGCCTGGACGGTTTCCATAACTGCGTCTCGGATGTAGCTGCTGGCATTTAATATTTCTATTCCGATCAGATCGCCATTTTCGTTTAATTCAGTAGTTATATTGGGCGATAATTCTACACTGGAAGTTTCTCCTTCGTTGGAAATACATACGTGAAGAATATCCTCTTTCTCAAAATACGCCATTTGTGTTTTACTCATAAATAAATCTCCCATCTTTCAACCTGAAGTTAATCTGTTGCCTTGTCTTCCGTGTCTGCCGACGACGACTTCCCTCTTCCCGCAGCTGTGTCGAAGTAGCGCTCGCTGAAATATCTCTATTTTTCTTGACTAACATAACATGTTTGTTATTGTGCGTCATGTCTTGACGGTTTCGAAAATGTCGCCTTTTGCCCCGTGCGGTATTATTGCTCAAATAGCATCAAGACAAAGCAACAAGTGCACATTTACTTTCATGAGCTTTGGCCACAATTAACATAAGAGTTTCCTTCGGCAGCAGGAAACCAATTATTTAGGGTATTTTGAGCTATGATCCTCTGTTTTCAACTGATTTACGCATAAAGGGATGACGAAAGCGGAACTTTCTGCAGGATCATGAAGTTTTTTAAACTGCCAGCCGTATTAGCTGAAAATTTCATTCAAGAGAGAGAAAACTCAATGACTGACAATAACAATCTACCGAGCATCAGCCGGTTTTCTTGCAGCCCTGATCAAAATATTTGCATCCGCAGCCATCTTTTGCCACTTCTTCTTTTGTTTCTTCTTCTATTCATAGTCTATTTTAACAGCTTCAAAGGCGCTTGGATTTTTGATGATTATCACAATATCGTTGATAACAAATATGTACACCTGCAATCTCTCGATTGGTCTAGCATCAAGGAAACTTTTTACGGTGTTCAGGACAATAAAATCAGCCGTCCCCTGTCCTATCTGAGTTTTGGGCTCAATTATTATTTTCACGAACTGAATACATTCGGCTATCATTTGGTCAATTTCATTATTCACTGTACAACAGCCTTGTTTTTATACCTTTTTATCTATCAAGTTCTGCGCCTGCCTATTCTGAACGGACGTTTCAACAATCGCGCCGGTTCAATCGCTCTGCTGGCAACAACCCTCTGGGCAATAAACCCTATACAGGTTACCGCTGTCACGGTTATCGTGCAGCGGATGGCGTCCATGTCGGGAATGTTTTTTATCATGGCCATGTTTTTTTATCTTATGGGCAGAATTTCACCAGAAATGCAGAAAAAAATCATCTGGTTTTGCCTGTGCTTCCTTTCTGGCATTCTTGCAGTAGCCTCTAAGGAAAACGCCGCCATGCTGCCTATTGTTCTCTACATATTTGATTTGCTGCTTATTCAGGGCATTTCTCGTATCAATCTCAAACGCCAATTAATTATCGCAGGCGTTCCTCTGGCGCTTCTTCTCATGATAGCTTTCATTTTATCAGATCCATTATCATTTTTTTCGGCTTCGGCCTATTCACATCGGCCATTTACTCTGATAGAACGTCTGCTCACCCAGCCGCGGATACTCCTCTTTTATCTTTCTCTGATGTTTTACCCGCTTGCCGACCGCTTTACTCTAATTTACGATATACCAGTATCCACATCAATTTTCTTGCCCTTTACAACTCTACCAGCTATTTTTTTCTGGATTACATGGCTTGGCATCAGTCTGTATCTGGCCAATAAACGTCCGCTTATATCCTTCTGCCTGCTTTTCTTCATGATGACCCATTTTGTGGAAAGCTCATTCATTGCACTAGAACTTATTTTCGAACATCGCAACTATATACCCTCGATGATGCTTTTCTTATTGGCTGGTGTGGGGATAATCGCCTTTTTAAAGGATTTCAGCAAGAAAAAGAGCATTATAGTTATATCATTTCTTGCGCTTGCGACTATTATTGCCGCACAGGGTCATACTGTTTTTCAGCGTAATGATCTTTTTGAACATCCTATATTTTTATGGACCGATAACCTTGAAAAAGCACCACTTCAGAGCAGGGTATATGCGAATCTGGGATTGGAATATGATAAAATTGGAAAATTCCAAGCAGCCAGGGACTCGTATATTAAAGCTATTGAGCTTGACCGGTATCCAAGACTCGACGCACGCGCTGTTCCGATTTGTAATCTGGCAAATTACTATCTAAAAAATGGCGATAAAGAAGGAGCCATGTCGCTTTACAGGCAATCAATAAGCATTGATCCGACATACTTGCCAGCCAAACAAGGAATGATTGTTGCCTTGCTGATTGAAGGTGATCTGGAACAGGCGCGCTTATTGACGGAAGAAACCCTGGCATCAGGAAAAGCCGGTTCAATATATCTGGAATTCTATAGCCTTATACTGCTCAGGCAGGGAAATTACGCCAGCGCAATTGAACAAGCGCTAAAAGTTATGAATATTAATGATAAACCGTTATTTGTGGAAAAAGTATTGGGAGAAGCACACATGCAACTTAAACAATACGAGAAAGCACATCAATTCTGGATGGCTTGCGCGCTTGCTTATCCCGATGAACCCGAAGCCTACATTGCTTTGGCGAATTTAGCACATATAAGGCAAGACAAAAAAACAGCACAATTCGCGTCACGACATCTTTTCTTTTTAAAAGGAAATAAAACATGGAACTATTTAGCCAATAATATTAATAGAAAAAATTTTATTATTCCCGCCATTTTCACGGGAAATACAGAAAAAACACTTTTTCTGGTAAGACAAACGCTTGAAAAAGAAATCGGCGAATAGCTGTGCGATTCATTATGTTCTTTCTGGAAATATGAAATATTAATGTCATTTTAAGATGTTTTTGTTTTTTTAATCTCTTGGCCTTGTAAATGAACCGCTTGCCACCATGCCACCGGCAGTAGCCTTGATAACAAGTCGGACATTATTAATATCCGAACAATCAAACGCAAAGTCATCTGGATAGCCATCGGCAGAAACTTTCGCGCAAACATTTCCCGACATCACCGCATTCCAGGCATTTGTTTCAACGCCCCGAGACGACAACATATTATAATAATAGACTAAAGACGCTTGTGAACGAGCAGCGCCTACTGCGCTTTTCAATGTGCTGATTCTTGCACTATTATTTATCTCTAGATACTTACCAATCGCAACGGCGGAAAGAATACCTAAAATCACCAACACCGCGATAACCTCAATCAGTGTAAAACCTCCGGTGCTTTTTGATTTTGTTTTCATGTTCTATTTGATTCCACAAAACTAAATTCTTAACTAATTAAGACCATTAGACTTGATTAATTAATCCCTGTCTGTATCTTCATCGGCAATTCTTGCAGAAAGAGATAAAAAACTGAACCGTTTAACGATTCAACACATTAACTATATTATTTAAAAAAATAGAATTTCTAGATTAAACTATTGTGCTGTATATAACATTTTTTAAGAATCTGGATACCCTAATATTTATTTATATCCGTATAGAAAGATTACAAGTAACTCTTTCTATACGGATAATTTATATTCTTACATTTAATTTTCTTGAATGGGTTATATGGGCTTTAACATCATATTACATAAACAGAGCAATGAAATGCTATTATATGATGTTATTAATTATTTCTTTGAATACCGCCCGTTGCCGTAACACCATCCTGAGTAAATGAAGCAGTAAACCTGGTGGCTGTCCTCGTACAGGATCTAGTCGGTTCGGGAGAACCAAATCCGTCCAGTTTCACATTATTACATACTGTATTTGCGTCAACAGCATACCAAGCATTTGTTTCCACACCATTATTTACCAAAAGTTGCCTTGAATACTCCATTGTAGCCTGCGACACCGCAGCCGTAACAGCTCCTTTTAATGCACTTTTTCTGGCTTCTTGCTGCATATCCATATACTTCGGCACGGCCACAGCCGCCAAAATACCCAGAATGACCAGAACCGCGATGATTTCGATCAGCGTAAAACCTTTTTGATTTTTCAAATTCTTTTTCAACATTTTCCTTCCTCCTTACATTTATTGATTTGTAGTTTTTTACACTTTCGCTTCCAATTCCATATGAATTTGTGATTATTTATAGCACATTATGAGCCAAAAGCAACAAGAAATTATTTATATTTTGATTGATGAGAAAGTAAATAAATGTCTAACGCCAATTTGTTCTTCTGATTAAGATATGAATTCAGTAATATTAATGAGTTCTGGAAACCGGCTTCCGCTGGTACGACGCAATGGTGTGACGAATGCAGGGTAAAACTACTTTTTTCAAGGGTGACAATAATTATGCATTTGGAAAAAAGTAGGTATCAATTATGGACATGGGTAGGGTTTATGGTCAATTTTTTCACGATTTGCAGGGCCATCTACAAATTTTGTTGTTTATTTAGGTGGCAGATGGTTTGACTCGGATCACAATGACAATATTTTGGTTCTTTTCGTGCGTCCAGATGTTTATAAGCGGAGGATGTGGATTCCCGACAGGACAAATCGAGAATGACAAGGTGGTGGATTCTCGGAAGGGAAATTCAGGAAGGACGGGTTTGTTACACCAAGGCCCTGTTTACAGACATAAGGCGATGTTATCTGCCGAACACTCCTTGTAGTTCGATCTCAAGGCCGGGAAATATTTTGGATGTAAAGAGTTCGTCCCAGTTAAATATGTCTTGCCGACTATATTGGCCGTCTTCAAGGACATATCTTTCCAGCGTATCGTCCATGGGATTGACGATGATATATTCCTTTACGCCGAATCTTTCATAAATATCTTTCTTTTCCCGTTTATCCTTTAATGCAGTGGATGGCGAGAGTATCTCGATAATCAGATCGGGCGCTCCCTGGATATTGGCCTCGGTGATTTTGCTTTTTTCACAGACAACAATCAAATCCGGCTGAACGATATTTGATTCATCCAGGACGACGTCCGTGGGGGCATAAAACGGCTCGCATGGTTTGCCGCGAAAGTGGTTTACCAAAGCAGTGGTCATTTGCAAGGATATCCGCTGATGTTTTGTTGTCGGCGCCGG
>JAKPVM010000289.1 GCA_029572555.1 Verrucomicrobiota bacterium
GTTAAATACCAACCAGCCAAGTTGACATTTGTTTCACTTTGATTGAATAGTTCAATCCAGTCAGAATAATCACCATCGTCGTCTGTTAAAATTCTACTATTGGAAGCCATAAATTCAGAAATAATTACAGGCGATTGGTTAGCAATGAGGTTATAGGCTGCTAAAAACAACAAACTAAACCCTACAACGAATTTGTTTTTCATATCATCAGGGATATTTAATGTATAACAACTAACAAATTAATTTTAAAAAGTTAATTCTTCAGTCTTCTCTTGCGATATTTTTTTAATTTTACTTTTAGATTGATAATAATGGCTCATTAGGGTTAAAAATTCGCAAAACTCGTTTGTATGGTTACAGAAAAAACAAAGGGTAATATTGGATATGTTGTCTTAATCAGCCTCGTAGCGGCATTTGGCGGATTTTTGTTTGGTTATGATACTGCCGTAGTTTCCGGGGCGATAGGATTTTTGAAAGAACATTTCAAATTAACAGCAGACCTGACCGGCTGGGCTGCTTCAAGTATGCTTATCGGTTGTATGCTTGGCGCAATCATCGCTGGACCAGCGGGAGACAAAATCGGTAGAAAATGGAGTCTTGTGTTCTGCGGTCTTTTATTTGCAATCTCATCACTCGGCGCAGCAATACCGGATAGCCTTGCAAAATTCGCCTGGGCGCGTTTCGCTGGCGGGATTGCAATTGGCTCAGCCTCAATACTATCGCCTATCTACATTGCCGAGATTTCGCCCGAAAAGATTCGCGGTCGCCTCGTGGCTTTATATCAATTGGCAATCGTTATAGGAATTTTAATCGTGTTTTTCGTGAACCTAAAAATTCAACGAAGCGGAGATTTAAATTGGAATATTAATACCGGTTGGCGATGGATGTTTGCATCACTTGTGATTCCTTCGTTGTTATTTTGCATATTAATGATGTTGGTTCCTGAAAGTCCAAGATGGCTACTGAAAATGGGAAGAGAGGAAAAAGCACGCGTTATCCTTGAAAAAATTGGAGGATATGAAAACGCAAAAATCCAGATTCAACAAATAACGGAGACTTTAAAAGAGGAACAAGGAAAGTGGTCTGAACTTTTTTCTGGTGGCTATCTTCGGGCGCTTATTGTAGGGGCGTTGCTTGCGATATTCAGTCAATTTAGCGGTATAAACGCAATAATGTATTACGGACCGGAGGTGTTCAAAGCCTCCGGTGTCGCTCAGGATACCGCTTATGTGCAGACGGTAACCGTTGGCGCTATTAATCTAATTTTTACATTTGTGGCGATTGGATTCGTTGATAAAGCAGGCAGACGTCCTCTTCTTTTAATCGGCACGGCAATCCAAACTATTGCGCATCTTTTCATTGGATTTTTCTTTTTCAAAAGCATAAACGGTCTGCCACTGCTTGGGGGTGTTCTTCTATTCGTTGCAGCATTTGCGATGGCAATGGGTCCGGTATCCTGGATTGTTAATTCAGAAATATTCCCAACAAAATTTCGCGGGCGCGCAATGGCGGTTTCAATCTTTTTGCTATGGTTCTCTGATTGGGTGGTAACACAAACCTTTCCAATGCTTCAAGAATCAATCGGTCCTGCAAAAACATTCTGGGTTTATGGCTTTTTCAGCCTTGCAAGTTTTGTCTTCATCCTTCTTTTTGTCCCTGAAACAAAAAGAAAAACGCTTGAAGAGATTGAAGCCTTTTGGCGAAAAAGCAAAATCTAACCTTACAATTTTGCTGAACTTAACCAGAATTAGAGTTATCTTTTCTTTCAATGGATGGACAAAATAAAAAGGCGAAGATATTGGCTGCCACTACACCCGAAGAAATTGACATTGCGGTAATGGAAGCGGCAAATCTTCTTAGAAATGGGGAGGTTGTTGCGCTCCCCACTGAGACTGTTTATGGTCTTGCCGCAAACGCACTAAATCCACAGGCAGTCGAAAAAATTTTCAAAACAAAAGGCAGACCTTCAAACAATCCGCTAATTGTTCATATATCAAATCTTGATATGGCAAAAAGATGTGTCAAACAATGGAACAATGCGGCGCAACGGCTTGCAGACAATTTCTGGCCCGGACCACTTACAATCGTGCTGCCAAAATCGGAGATTATCCCGGGAATTGTTACTGGTGGGGGCGACACCGTCGGCATCCGTTATCCCGCTCACACCGTCATACAGCTTGTAATAGAACGGTGTGGCTTCCCGCTTGCCGCCCCAAGCGCAAATATCTCAAATCGAGTTTCAGCAACTACTGCGGCTCATGTCTTTAAACAACTTGGAGATAAAATCGCATTAATTGTAGATGGTGGCGCTTGCAGAGTCGGAATTGAATCCACAGTTTTTGACCTGACGTCTAATCCACCCCGCGTCTTACGACCAGGAATAATTCACGAAGAATCTATTAATGCAGTCCTCTCGGGTTTAAAAATCCAGATTGAGAAAGGTTTAAACCAAAAAACATTGCGAAGCCCCGGTTTGCTAAAAAAACATTACTCACCGCTCGCAAAATTAATCTGCCTACAATGGCAAAATGAAAATGAATTAAAAGAAAAACTCGCTGCTTTAGGTTGCAAACCATCTTTGACCTCTATCTTGTGTTTTTCAGATCCTCCATCAAAACTTGGAAAAGTTACTATGATGCCCAAACAAGCCGTTTCTTATGCGCGGGCAATATATGCCGAACTGCATAACTGCGATGAAGCTGGTGCAAGATGGATAATTGTTCAGACGCCCCCTGATTCTCCTGAATGGCGTGCAATTCACGATAGACTCCGCCGCGCCGCAGCAGAATAAGTTGTGGAATATCTCACCTATCGAGATAGGTTTTTTTATTCTGGAAATGGAGGCGAGCCCTGCCGAGGGCTTGCAGCGGGAAATAGTGGCGATACATATTGTAATTAATCATAAACCCGCGGGATAGTTCTCTGCCCTGCGCAAGTAAAAGTGTGTTTTTCTTTAATCTTATTCTCTCGCCGATGCCGTAGCCGGGAAATCCGCAGCCTACATAATAAGATTCGTGCCATGTGCCTTCTTTTTGATGGTCTAATAACCAGGAGACGCCGCGTTGTATTGCTGCATCATATCTGTGGTCTCCTATGGCAAGTAGTCCAATTAAAGCCCACGCAGTCTGCGTAGGGGTATTTGGACCGTTTCCACGAAATGCATCGTCCATATACGAAGCGCAAGACTCTCCCCAGCCGCCATCTTTGCTCTGATGTGAGACAATCCACTCCCCTGCTTTTAATATCCGTGGGTCTTTCATATCGAACCCGACTGCCCTCATACCCGGTAAAACAAGGGCTGTTCCATAAAGATGATTTACGCCCCAGCGACCAAACCAGCTTCCATCGGGTTCTTGTTCACTAAGTATGTAGTCAACCGCTTTCTTTACAGCAGGGTCATCCATCGTATAACCAAGACAACCAAGAGCCTCTAACTTATGCCCGGTCAAATCAGCGCTTGGCGGGTCAAGCACTTCACCAAAATCGCAGAACGGGATTAGAGTTAGAAACCATTTATTATTGTCTTTATCAAAAGCCGCCCAACCGCCATTTGAAGATTGCATTGCCCTGACCCACGCCTCAGCGCGTTTTATGGCATAATCAATTCTTGGAATATACTTTTCAGGCGCAATTTTTCTTAACCTTGCAAGGACGACCATCGCAACTGCGGTATCGTCAACGTCAGGATAAAGTCTGTTTGCCCGTTAAATGCCCAGCCGCCACACTCAACGCCTTTGACCGTCATTGCCCAATCGCCTTTGACAAAAATCTGCTTATCAAGTAGCCATTCAAGGGCTTTTGCCATACCGGGAAATGTCTCAAAAGTCTCGCCACAATCAAGAAGAGCCTGAAATGCTAACACTGTATCCCAGATTGGTGATTCGCTTGCGTGGATATAAATAGCGTCTCCGCGTCTATATGACCAGTGATGGTTCCATGCATCCATTCCTTTGAACATAACAGGGTGGTCAACTGGATAGCCTTCTGTATAAAGAGCCATCAAACTGTAAATCAAGGGCGGTTGAATACCACCCCAGGCACCATCAGGGTCTTGATGTTTAATAATCCATTCAAGACAGAGTTTAATTGCGGTTTCGCGGAATGGTTTTACGGGACTGTTCATATAATGATGAAGCAGCCTTTCATTCACACGAAAGAAGGTGGGCCAAAAACCGCTCAATCTCTTTGGCATTGAATAATCAAAATTTTCGCGTCCTTCAGGGAAGAGTTCATCAAGTCGGCTATCTGGCGGTAAAGGTTTAACAGGACGATGCGCAGATAAAACTGCAAGTGGAACAATCGTGGCTCTGGCCCAGCTGGCAAACCAGTAAATATTAAAAGGCGCCCATACTGGGACCATTATCATTTCAGGCGGGACGGCAGGGGTGTATTCCCACGGCCATTCGCCAATCAAAGCAAGCCAGAACCGTGTAAAATTTCGGATTTTTCTTAATCCGCCGTGAGATAAAATCCATTTCCGAGCCTTTTTCAATGGTTCATCATCAGGTTTGAAACCTGCAGACCTTAAGGCTGCATAACATTCTACGGTGGTATTTATATCCCCATCTGGGGCTTCGTGGTAAACCTCCCATGAACCATCTTGCCTTTGCTCTCTTAGAATTGCCCGAATTATACCATCATGCTTTGGGTCGTTTTTAACCCCCATAAAATACATTGCCAGCACCCATTGCGCCTCCATACAGGAGTTAGTTTCTAGTATACCGACCCAAAAACCTTCGTCATTTTGTTCCTTTTCAAGCCATCTAACCGCTTCATAAATTGCGCTATCAACGACTTCCAATGAAAAACCATTTAGTTCCGTTGTAACATTTGTTACAATAGATTTCCCGTTCTTATCTTCAAAAGACAAACTCATATTTGATTATTGTGCAGTTCTTACATTAATTTCAACTTAAAAGATAATTTAAACTATCACATAAGGACAATTTTACAATCAAAAATTATACTATTTATGGTGGAAAAATAATTGAGTTTTAAGTTTTTTAACGAAAACCTTATCAGTTACTATTCTGCAAACAGAGAATTACTTGTTATGATGGGTAAACCCAACCGTCTCTATATTTTCTGGTCAATAATTTATTGGCTTCAGGATCGCCTATGCATTCTTCTTTATCTCCATCCCATACGATACTTCTCCCGATTTTATAGGAAAGCATTCCAAGTAAAGACAAATTAGTTGAATAATGAACTTCTTCAATATCAGAAATTGGTCGTCTGCCTGTTTTAATTGCATCAAGGAAGTCAGCCCAAAGTTCCTTAATGTTCTGGTCATCGGGTTTATGCAACGTGGCTGGTGTATGAATCACTGGTTCTTTTGAATTAACTGGATAAAACTTCCAGCCATCTATCCAACCGATATGCAAAGTTCCCCTTTCGCCATAAAAATAACAACCCACATTTTCTCCTTTCTCAGCATTGTTCCCGGCAAACTGCCGATGTTCCCAGCTAACCGTAAAATTATTGAACTGGAAAACTGCAACCTGATGATCCGGCGCATCGGTTGTTTGTTCTTCCTTTGTTAGGATTGGCGGACCTTTAATTTGTCGCCCACCAGTTGAAAATACCTTTTTTGGATATTTTTCACCCATTATCCAGAGTATCTGGTCCATCCAATGAACACCCCAATCGCCTAATGTTCCATTTGCGTAATCGAGGTAGCTTCTAAATCCTCGCGGATGAATTCCTCCGCTCCACGGATTATTTGGGTCTCCATTAAATGGTCTCAATGGCGCTGGTCCGCACCACATTTCCCAGTCAAGTTCCTTTGGCGGTTCGGTATTTTTGCGTGGTCTCTCTGGTCCTCCGCCATAATGAACGAATGCCCTAATCATACCAATCTTGCCTAATTTTCCAGAGCGAATAAACTCGCGTCCACTAATATTATGCGGGGAAACTCGGCGATGGGTTCCAACCTGAACAACGCGTCCCGCAGACCTCGCAGCCTTAACCATTGCGCAACCCTCTTTTATTGTATGACTTATCGGTTTTTCGACATAAACATTTGCGCCGCTCTTTACCGCATCAATTGTTATTAACGGATGCCAATGGTCCGGTGTCGCCACTATGCAAATATTTGGTTTTTCCTTCTGCAACAATTCACGGTAATCTTTATAAATTCGGGGCTCATTTCCCATTTCTTTTTTTACCCGTTCCAATGTCTGTTTTAAAAATCTTCCATCTACATCACAAAGAGCGACAATTTCGCACTCTCCGCTTGCCATTGCCTCGCCCAAAATATTGTTTCCCCACCAACCGCAACCGATTAATGCCGTGCGATATTTAGATGGTTCAGCCGCAAGGAGAGGGAAAGTAGAAACTAACAAACCTGATGCGGCGCCGATTTTAACGAAGTTTCTTCTGCTTAATTTCATAATAACGCAGTAATTTATGTTTTGTTGTTCCGAAATTAATAACAGTCATTGTTATCTCGGATTGATTCAATTTTTAAACTGCATTTGGAAGTTGTCAATTGTGTAAGAAAAAAGTTAAAATATTTCTGTGGGGTTGCCATGCAAAATCTTTTCAGGCGCCAGACTCGTCATCAGCCTCTTTATCCAGTCGTTTTAATAACTCGGACATATCTTCTACCTGGTTAAACAATGAACGAGTTACGTAAATTGGCACCTTATTTGAGATAGCAATTGCAATACAATCACTGGGACGGGCATCAATTTCGACAATTTTTGTTCCAAGTTCATTCTCTTGTTTTAAAATTAATCTTGCATAATATACAGAATTTTTAAGTTCAGTAATAATAACATTCTCTACGGTGATACCAAAACCTTTAAAAATACTGTTCATTAAATCATGAGTCAAAGGACGTTCACGGCGGAGATCACGCAAAAACATACCAATCACAGCGCCAATACCATGTTCAACTTGAACAACAAAAACCTTCTCTTCATTGCCGAGAAATAT
>JAKPVM010000290.1 GCA_029572555.1 Verrucomicrobiota bacterium
TTTTTCACGATTCGACCACTGATTGCACAACCGTTACGTTAGAGTATGAAAACGCATCCAAAATAATACTTAAATCTCGACCTAAAAACAAGAAGATGGCTCAGCAAGTAAGCCTGGATTATTTATTGGGATGTGGAAAAAGAATAATCATCACTGGGAAGTCAGGTAGTGGCAAAACAACATTGCTAAATCATATCCTCCTGGATTTGTGTCGACAAAAAGAGGAAATATCCTCGCTCAATGTTGATCCAAATGGGAATATTGTTGCACCACCAATTCCCTTCTGCTTTTCATTACGAGATTATGCTCTTTATTTGCAGGCGCTATCTAAAAACTCAGGAAAACCGCACAATAGATCTTTGGAAAGATACATTATTGAATTTATAAAAGCTCAAATTGCAGATATTTTCCTTGGAAGGGATTTCTTTGATTATCTGAACGATCAGAACCATCGCCTGGTTTTATTATTGGATGGATTGGATGAAATTAACAATGTCGGTTTGCAACAGGAGGTATGTGACCAGATTGATGAATTCACTTCAAAACATCAAAATGTTCAAATAATCATTACAGCTCGCCCTCCATTCAAACACAATCGTTACCCTCGCCCAAAGCAGCACTATATGTATGTTAGGTTTGCGCCATTGAGACGGGATGATGTGTTGAAATTATTGTGGCGAATCCCAGCCAGAAGACCTGATAATCAACTGATACAGAATGCTTTCCCAGACAACCATAAAGGCGATCTCCGGGTATACCCCTTTGGGAATTTAGATACACCATTGGCCGTTCGCGCTTTAGCTTCGATGATCTTAGAGAACCAAGATATTCTATTAGGGAAACGATTTGATTTTTTCAATGAGTTTGTTAACACCATTATTTTCCTGGAAGGTGAAATTGATCTGCCTGATGGTGGTTTGCCAATTCGTAACGAGCAGCGATATTTAGAAATTTTAGAATATGTCGCCTATAGAATGAATCAGCTAGGAAGGCGCCTTTTTAACGAGGTTGACGAAAAACAGCTTCGCGAGTTAATTAGTCAAAATACTCGGCTCCTAAATTCTGCCGATGATTTTATTCAACACTGCAATCGGCATGGATACATTTTGCAAGAAAATAACGGGCGATACTATTTTTGTAACGAAATAATCCATAATTTTTTAGTGGCTTCCTATTTTCATAAGAATAGTAGCCCAGAAGAGCTTACCGATATATTGATCAACGACAGTTCACTGGGGGACCATTGCGAGGATATTGTTCTATTTTACAGAGAAATGATCGGTAAACAGAAATTTCAAACATTTATTAATTGCTTGGCTGGAGTGACAAGGCGGATTGATGGTGAGGATTATTCTTTATTAAGCGCCAAATTTGCAGCTCAGGTAAGCCAACAAGACTTTTTAGATACCCATCCGAATATAAGGACAAGGCTTGGGTTGGCCATAAGTCAAGCTTTCCGGCTGGATTATTCAGCTTCGTTACAAGATCGAAACGAGGCCTTGGGCTTGTTACCGTTATTGGGAGATAATCACTTTTACTCTAATATTGGGTATCTCCCTAATGAAAACCTGTGTGGCTTTGTCTTTATACCTGAGGGCAAGTTTTGGATGGGTGAAGGTCGGGGATTTCATCAGGTCTTTTTACCAGATTATTTTATTGCTCGTTACCCTGTTACGATTGCACAGTATAAAAGCTACTTGAATAAAAATACCAATCCTTGCGAATTTGATAACACGCCGGTGGTGGGGGTATCGTGGTTTGACGCTCTGCATTATTGCGAGTGGCTGCAAGAACGGATTGCAAATCTGTGGTTTGGAATGCTTCCTGAATTAGCAAATTTGCTCAACAACGGATGGGAAATTACCTTGCCTAGCGAAGCTCAATGGGAGAAATCTTGTCGAGGCGTAAATGGCTATGTGTACCCATGGGCAAATAATGCGGTATTGAATAATGCTAACGTAACGGTTGTGCAATCAGATGCGATTCGGTAAAAAATGGCATAAAACCTCAAAATTTCTGTTTGCTGTGCGGCGGATGACCGCCGTTTGGTAAATTGAGCACCTTGCCTGCAAAGGCGCTGTGTTCGCTGAACT
>JAKPVM010000295.1 GCA_029572555.1 Verrucomicrobiota bacterium
AACGCTTTTTCAATTTCACCAAGCGTGCTCATGCCTGTTGAAAGAATAACCGGTTTGCCTGTTCTTGCCACATGCAAAAGATAAGGTCCGTTGGTTATTTCTCCGGAAGGAATTTTAAGACGCCGGAGCTTTAATTTCCGGACTAATAAATCAACACTTTCAAAATCGAACGGCGTGGATAAAAATTCGATCCCGCGCCGGCGGCAATGCTCCAGAAGGTTGCGATGCGCAGATTCGTCCAATTCCAGTTTTCTGACCATCTCCAACTGCGTTTCGCCTTTTGCCGTCGTTTGCTTTTGATAAGCAGCTTTCGGCGCATATTTACTGACAACATTGTCCGCTTTGAAGGTTTGAAATTTGACAACATCCGCACCGGCCTCGGCCGCGACATCAATCAGTTGTCTGGCCATTTTAATACTGCCGTTATGGTTCACACCGGCCTCGGCAATTATGTATGTATTATTCATTTTATGATCTCTTTCAATAACACGAATGCTTCAGCAGCCTTAAAACCTGATGCTGTTCCTCTTACAGCAGCTAATGCACAAATGGCTTCTTTACTGCGCGGGAAGGGAAAAGTACCCATTTCACCTTTATAAAGTTTCATTATATCAATTTTTTTTCTTAAAAATTTTGAAACATCAATGAAGACATTCGGATGAAAAATGCTAGTAGAAGGTGCAAGCGCCACATCCGTTTCGGATAATGTTTCATAGGCCAACACTCGTTCTATAGAAGGATATCTAAACCATTTCAAGCAAGACGAAACTGCATCGAAAACAATACGATGATCTGAATGCACATCTCCATAAAAGGGAACGTAAACAATGTTTGGCTGGACTTTTTTTATGACGGATCCAATTTTAAAGACTATTTCTGACATCGGTATTGCATCAAGCATCGTCGCGGGAAATGCACACTGATGAACAGACGAAAAACCATAGACTTTTATTACCTTCTCAATTTCAGTAGATCGTTGCCTGATTTTATTTACAGAATAGCCAATATTTTCTTTCATGGCGGTAACAATCAGCCAATGTACCTTGTCACCTTCTTTTTTATGTTTCAGGATGGTACCACCACAACCCAATGTCTCGTCATCCGGGTGCGGCGCAATTGCAAGTATCTTATTCATTGTACAGGGGATCCTCTATTTTATATTTGTATGATTTTATATCCAAGCGTTTAATCAAACAATATGCCTTATCAATTGATTTACCATTTCCATAAGGAGATTGAACATTCTTTAATATAATTTTGAACTTATTACTTAATACCGTTTCGATACCTTTTTTTATTTGATTGCGTGATTCTCCAACAAAAATAACATTGTCGGTGGCATGTCGACCTTTTTGTCTACTGCCTACATTTACGACACCTAAAGGAATAATAGGCGCCTCAAGAATGCCTGCACTGGAGTTCCCGATTAAGAATAAGGCATGGCGCATCAAATTTATAAAAGCAGACCTTTCCATATTTTTATAAAAAACATAATGTTGATTTTTGGCAAACTTTTCAATTACTTTGACAATCTGTTTGTTTCCCGCATCAATGTTTGGATAACTTACAAAAGCATTTATGTTTAATTCTTTCAATACTTCAAGAATTTCTTCGAAATACATTCCGGCTTTATCTTCTTCTCCAAGAATAGGATGGAAAATAACCACAGCATAATTTTGCCATTTAGTACGATTAAATCTTTTCAATAAATCTTTCTTTTGCATGACCGGCTCTGTTACGTACTTATCCAAGGCAGGGCTTCCAATATTAAATATTCTTCGTTCCGGTTCACCTATTTTTTTGAGTCTTTCGACATGCAACGCGTTTGACACAAAATGTAATGAAGAGAGTTTTGATATCGCGTGTCTTACCGGATTATCTACGTTCCCATCCGTTGCATGATCACCACCAAAAAAATGTATTGAGGGTATTTTAAGATAGGCTCCGGCCATAGCCGCAATCAGCGCATCTTCACGGTCGCCTGCGTATATAATGAGATCGGGTTTGAAACTCTCAATTGAATGAATACAGCACTGCATTAAAATAGCCGCCGATTTAATTCTGGCTGCGGGAGAATTGGAATCGATAAGCGATTCAATTTTAGCAAGGATAGGCAATTTGTCATTTTCTATATATTGAACCGTATAGCCATACGTATCAGACAAATGCGCACCGGATACAATAAGACCCAATGCGATGCCTCTATCAGAAGCGATCCTTTTGTAAAGACCGCTCATCAGATCATAATCTGAGCGGATGCTGGTAAATGCTAAAACTTTTTTAATAGACATCGGAATCACCCATTTGTATATACCAGTCAGAGTAATTATCTGATATTTTTTTTAGTATATTTTTTGAAAGTTGTCTGAATCCTAAATAAGTAATCGGTTCTTTGTTAATAAATCCTATCTTTTCACAGAGCGAATGAATAAAATGATGGCGCGGAGCCCAACAATTAACAAAGTCAAGCTTATGAAGATTTGCAAACGACATTGCTTGGAAAAGCAAGGAAGCCCCTTCTTCTTCATTCTGCGCCTGATAGTCAACAATATCCAATGAATTTAAATATTTTTTAACAACACAAAATGATGATACTTTTCTTTCTTTTGATACGATAAGGTTTGTATAATGATTAACGGGATTTTTTGCATAACGCCAGCGTAAATATTGCCTATCTTTTTTTACATGAATAAATTGTCTTAGATAAGAATTGGCAACATAATCTAAATCGAAATGATCATCTGATACAATATCCGCAATACATTCCTTTTTCTTATTAGTGAGATTTAATTGCATTGTGGGGATTTCGTAAAGATCTTTCCAATTTAATTCTTTAACAAACGATCTATGCGATTTAAAGTTTGGGAACCCCCAAACCATTAAATAATCGGATTTTACCGCTTGATCATATACTTGCTTTGCTAATTGATTAAGCAACTTTAAGCCTCGATATTCTGGATGGGTCATAGTCGTCAAGGAGTGGATTGTAAAATAATCTTCACCGCTAATTGAGAATAAAATGGGTGACGCAGCATAATGAGAAGCAAGGATTCCTTCATCCCATGCTAAGTGTATAAAAAATTGGTTAAGAGGGTTCTCTACAAAACGCCAGTGCCAGTAAGCTTCTGACATTTGTTTGACGAAAACCATAGAAAACAATTCTAATATTTTTGTCTCATCACCTTTTTTATAGGATTGAAAAATCATGATTTAGTCAGACTCGCACTACTTGGTATGTTTATTATTCTGACTTCCAAATCTTCAGCACACGATAAGTCCATACGCGGACAATCCCTAAACATGTTCAGCTTATTTAATAACGTCCACACCGGTCGCGTCATTATACCCGCGTCGTTGGTCTTTTCCAGTATTTTATTGCGTTGTTCGGCGTCAGCCTTGTCCAGCAACAAGCAATTGAGCCAATAATTACTTTTCGCATGGGGCGGCTCAGTAAAGAATTTTACGCCGTCCACATTTCGGAAAGCCCGGCTGTAACGTTCAGCGAGGTTTCGTTTCTTGTTCAGAAATCCGGTCAGCTGCTCCATCTGCGCACACCCCAGCGCGGCGTTGATATTGGGCATCCGGTAATTGTAACCAATGTAATCATGTCTGTATTCCCAGCGATGAGGAATCTTTGCAGTGGACGTCAGATGTTTGGCCAGTTTGGCCAGGGCTTCGTCATTGGTAATGATGGCGCCGCCCCCGCCGGTGGTGATGGTCTTGTTTCCGTTAAAGCTCAGAATGGAAAGTTTGCCCCAGTTTCCCGTGTGTTTGCCCTTGTAAAAAGATCCCAGTGATTCGGCTGCGTCTTCGATCATTTCCATTTTATATTCCCGACAGACTTCCGTGAGAGGATCGAGGTCGGCGGGGTGTCCGAATGTATGCATGGGAATGACCGCTTTGATTCTGCGGCCGGTTTTTTTATTGGTGCAACCGTTATCATTGAGATTGGCAATTTCTTTCAAATAGTTTTTTAGTTTGTCGGGATCCATCCCCAGCGTTTTTTCTTCACTGTCGACAAAATGAGGCACAGCGCCGCAATGCGCCGTCGCATTGGCCGTTGCCACAAAGGTTAACGCCGGCACGAGGACTTCGTCGTTTGCCTTGACACCCGCCAATTGCAGGGCAATTTGCAGAGCGGCAGTGCCGTTCACCACGGCTACTGCTTTTTTAACACCGGTAAAACCGGCAAGCATGTCCTCAAAACGATCCACATACTTTCCGACATAGGAAACCCATGTAGAATCGATACAGTCTTTTACATAAGCCCTTTCATTGCCCTCAAAACATGGTTCGTGCAGTGAAACAGGACCCTCTTTTTTTTGATGAATAACCGATCTGATTGCGGCAATGATGTTGTCAATATCCGGGGTTGACATTAGATATTATATTCTCCGGGTTTGTATTGCTTCAGGTTATCAGGATTCAGAAACCATTCGATGGTTTCGCTTAATCCCTTCTTAAATCCTTTCAATTGCCCGTAAGCGGGTTTCCAGCCGGTTAACTTTTTTGCTTTTGCATTATCAGCCCATAATCTTTCCACTTCACTGTTTGCCGGTCTGATTCGTTTAGTATCCGTAACCAGGCTGATCTTCGCATTCATCAATTCGGCAATCACCTTAACCGTATCGCCAATCGATATTTCGTAATTGCTGCCGATATTGATGACTTCTCCAACGGTTTTGTCCGACTGGGCAACTGCGATGAATCCCCGCGCCGTATCCTTAACGTAATTGAAATCACGCGTAGGATGCAAAGCGCCTAACTTGATTTTCTTTCTTCCCGTGGCAATCTGGGTAATCACTGTCGGAATCACGGCACGCGCTGATTGCCGCGGACCGTAAGTATTAAAAGGCCGGACAATGCTGACCGGCGTTTTGAACGATAAATAATAAGACATGGCAATTTGATCCGCGCCGATTTTACTGGCCGAATAAGGCGATTGTCCCTGGAGCGGATGTTCCTCTGTAATGGGAACAAAACGGGCTGTCCCATAAACCTCGCTGGTCGATGTGTGCAGTACTTTGGAAACGCCAAGTTCCCGTGCGGCCTGGACAATATTAAGCGTCCCTTTAACATTTGTATCAATGTAAGTATCCGGCGAGTGATAAGAATAGGGAATGCCGATCAATGCCGCAAGATGAAACACTATATCGCATCCTTTCATGGCCTGTTGAACCCCGTGAGGATCCCGCACATCACCGGCAAAAATATCCAGATTCTTTTTTATTTCAGGTTCTGCATGATCCAACCATCCCCATGAATTAAAGGAATTGTACAAGACAAAAGCCCTGACATCGTGACCCTGTCTGATCAGTTCTTCGGTCAGATGAGAACCGATAAAGCCGTCTGCCCCGGTAACTAATATTTTTTTGTTTTTTA
>JAKPVM010000314.1 GCA_029572555.1 Verrucomicrobiota bacterium
CTGATTTTTAGAGGTAACAGATATTGTATCTTTAGTGATGTTTGCCAGTTAGAGAGAAAAATATTGAACGCCCCTAATAGCATCTCAATTGAGGGAAGAACAGGATGGAAAAGTGGAAAGACAAATGAAGGTGGCGGAGGTGGGATTTCATCTTAAAAACACGGATTTAACAGACTAACCCAGTATGAGGAGTTTTTTAAATTGGATTGAAACATACTAAAAATGAAGCACTTATATATTATTATTCAATCCAAATGCAAAATTTTGGTTTAACGGGATACTAATAATTCAGATTAACTGATTGACTCTCTTATTGCGTCTCCGAGTCTTTTGATGCCAGCGGAGATATCGGTTTCTTCAGAATATCCAAAACTTATTCTGAGTTCATTTGTAGGTTTCTTAAAATATGGGTCATCTGCATAACAAATTTCGCCGGGAACATAGATAACCTTCTTTTTTAAAGCCTGTTGAAAGACTCTGCTTTTAAACCCGGTCTTTGCTTTATCAGGCAACGCTACCCAGAAATATAAACCGCCTGTCGGTGTGATGTAATGAACAGGAAAATCAAAATTATTCTTAATCTCCTTACCCATCAGGTTTGCTTTTTCAGAATATCTTTTTGCGATAATTTTTAAATGTTTAGCATAAATCCCTGACTTTATTGCCTCTACTATAATTTGCTGCAAATAGTTTGCAGTGCCGAAATCGTGATTGCCTTTGATTCGCTTTATTACTTGATATATTTCAGGAGGCAGAAAGGCGTATCCTACCCTTATACCAGTTGCGAATGGCTTGCTGTAAGTTCCAGTGTAAATAACGTGGTTATTTAAATTGGTGAACGAAAGCCCTGATGGTATATCTTGTCCAGCAAATCTTAATTCCCTGTAAGCGGTGTCTTCAACATAATATATCGGGTGTCCTGCTTTTTTCTCGTAATATTTTAATATCTTAAGGATTTCCCGTTTTTTATTTTCAGCGGTGCTGTATGAGGTTGGATTTTGAAAATAAGAAACCGAGTAAAAGAACTTTACCTTTTGTAATTCGCCATTTTTATCTAAACAATCAAGGGTGGCTTTTAACGAATCTATGTTTATTCCATCGGGGTCAAGTTTTATATTGCGAGCCGCTATATTATGACTTTGTAAAATTCCCAGAAAAACAAAATATGTCGGCGCTTCAACAAGGATTATATCTTCTTCTTCGCATAAAGCCTCAACAAGCATATAAAGAAATTGTTGCGAACCGTTTGTGATTAAAACCCGTTCAGGCAAATAAGAGGGGTTTTCAACATTATCTAACATCTTGATTCTATCCGAAGTGAGTTGCCTCAGATTAATATCCCCTTCGGTAGAACCGTATTGAAGCGCGATCTTTCCAGCCTTTTTATAGATATTTTTTGTTATCAAGAATGTTTCTTCAACTGGCAGTGTGAGAGAATCAGTGAATCCTGCGGCTAAAGATATTAATCCCGGTGTTTCTATTGCGGTCTTCATTAACCACGATATTGGTGGCTCTTTGATACGTCTTCCAATTTTAGACAGATATTGGTTCATAGATTTATTGTGTTCCTAATTATTGTAAAAACAGAGACTAAAACAATATAGATATAAATCCATATAGGTTTGATTTGGAATGACCTTATATAAAGCATCCTTAAAAAGATTGATAATCCAGCAAATATGGATAGGATTAGAAGGGCATTAAATTTTAACGCCTCTAAAAGGTTGCCGTGAATTAGTTGATAAATTGCCCTTTGCCCACCGCACATTGGACATTTTAGACCTGTTAATGTATATAAAAGACAAGGTGGAAGTAGGTTCATTATAATTTGTCCAAATTGATAGTAAACTGCTCCAGCCAAAACAAAAAATAGACTAATTATTCCTAATTTAGAGTTATCTGATATATTTGAAATTGTTTTAATCAAATTCGCCATTGTTTAAAATCCCTCATAATTTCTTTGTGTCCGCCTAATGAGAAATAGAAAAGCGTCATTATTATGCCAAGTAAAAGACTTAAAATTCCGAGCACGATTCCCGCAATTGCCATTCCACGTCCGGTTTGAGAAGGCTGCCTTTTAATTTGTGAAAGCGCGATTGTCCCAAAAACAATGCTTAAAATGTTGAACGGAATTCCCCAGCAACAACAAAAACAGAATATTATGGAAAGTATCCCGCATATAAGACTTGCGATAGCTAAACCATTTGTCTCTTTTGGTTGAGTGAATGGTGGTAATAACAGTGGGGGGGGAGGGAGCAAGGATGCTAATTCGGGGAATGTGAACAATTGTCGCCAGTGCGGTTCTCCTTCAATCCTGACCAGAGTCTTTTCATTTACTCTCCCTTCATCAATCCATTTTTTTAAAAAGTCGAGAGAAACAGGACCGTATACTTTATTATCTACTCCGATTATCCAATACATAGGCGCAGTTTAACATCTATGGATATACAAAGCAAAAAGAAACGGGGATTATTTGCTCGCTTTAATTAACTCCTGCATCTTTTTATGAGCAGCGCCGCTATCAATCAATTCTCCGGCAAGTTCCCATCCGTCGGTTATACTTCGCACTACACCGGCAACAAATAGAGCCGCTGCGGCGTTTAATTGAATGATGTCGCGTTTGCCACCTTTGATTTTCCCTTGAAAAATTTCAGTCATTATCCCTGCGTTTGTTGCGCTATCGCCACCGCGTAGTTCATCAATCGAATTAAATGTTACTGGAAAGATTGTGGAATCTAATTCAGAACAGATTATACCTTTCTCTTGATAAAATTCTGCAACTACTGTGTTTCCATTAATTGAAATTTCATCAAGGTGATGCACCTGTTCGGGGGATCTTTCGTGTTTGTCTGTAATTCTGCCGCAGACCACCATCCCTCTTAAAACTCCAAGTCGTTGAAGAGCGCGCGCCATTGGTTCGCACAGATTAGGATTTGGCACGCCAATTATCTGGCAATTAGGATTAGCAGGGTTAAACAAAGGACCGAGGAAATTAAATATTGTCAAATAACCGAGATTGCCACAGATTTTACGCGCAGGGGCAATATGTTTAAATGCCGGATGATAATATGGGGCAAATAAGAATGCGAAATTGTAGTTTTTTAACCATTTAGCGGCTTCTTCCGGCGAGAGAATAATTTTTATTCCAAGCGCCTCAAATACATCTGCGCTACCGCTTTTTGAGGTGGCAGCTCGGTTTCCGTGCTTTACCACGTATACACCAGCAGAGGCAACTATGATGGCGACGGCCGACGAAATATTTATTGTGCCGAGTTTATCGCCCCCTGTACCGCATACATCAATTATTGGTTTATTTCTAAGTTCATCGCTAATCGGAGGCGCAATTGAATAGCTTTTTAATTTTTTTGCAAATGCCTCAATTTCATCAACCGTTTCTCCCTTTTGGTTTAGCGCAATTAAAAAATCGGCTTTTATTTCCGGAGAAATTTTTTCATCAATAAGACCTTCAATGGCGATTTCGACCTCTTGATAAGCAAGATCGCCTTTCTCTTTTAATTTTTTTGTAAGTTCTCTTAACACAATTTAAAGTCAATAAATTCGATTTTATAATAAATGGACATATATAAGATTTGCAATTATTTTAAATTTGAAAAGGTTATACTTCAAAACAAACCAAATGTGAATTGTTTGGTAAAATCAAAAGGCATAATGTCATTAAAAACTAATTAAAACGGATAATTCGAACCGCGGTTGTTTTACTTTTCGCCTGCTGCAAGTATGGTCTCAAAATTGGGGGGTTGTTCCTCTCTATCAACAATTGTTATTTCAATGTTTTTAAAACCAGCAGATTCAAGCCACGAATGTAGTTCGTGTTCGGCAAATCCTGTCCACAAATCGCCGAACATATCGCGCGCTTTATCAAATGAGTGTTTACGTAAATCAAGAATCATTACCGAACCACCAGATTTGAGGATTTTATATGCGCTGTTTAACGCCTTTTGTGGATCTTGCGCATGGTGTAATGCCTGACTCAAAATAGCCACATCCACACTCTCCGATTCTATTGGAGGGTCTTGCAAATCACCGAGTCTGAATTCAAGATTTTTAATACCATTTTTGATAGCCTTCTCCTTGCCAAACTCCACGATTTTTTCGGAGTTATCAACTGCAATAACTTTTTTGCATCTTTTCGCAAGTAATTCGCTAATCAAACCTTCGCCCGAGCCTAAGTCGGCAACGGTAATTGGCGGCAGAATTCTCAATAACAAATGTCCAAAGGCTTGCCAGGAGCGTCCCGGTCCGTAGACCCGTCCAAATCTTCCCGCAACTTGATTAAAAAACAATTGTTCCTTGTTTTTCCTAAGAGCGAGAACTCTTTTTAAATTAACTAAATCGGATTGATAATCTTCAAGTTCTTTCGCTGCGCGCAGGGCAAGTTGCATAAAATTCCTACGCTCGGCGCATACGGGTTCGTTCCAATAATAAAACGTCTTCTTTCCGTCTCTGCGGGAATTTAATACGCCGACTTCTTGCAGAAGCCGCAAATGTGTGGAAATCCGCGATTGTCCAAGATGGGTTATTTCTTGAATCTCGTTCACCGAGAGTTCGTTTTGATTCAAAATAGCGATTAATCTCAACCTCGTTGGATCTCCCAATGTCTTAAGCAACTTAAACGATATGCCAGAACTATCCATTAAAAAAATATAATTATTCGTTGACTACTTTTAAAAATGATATATCATCTTATCTTGATAAGTCAATATGTAATTTTTAATTTTGATAAAATGAGTAATAGATACATCTTTTCATCGGAGTCGGTTGGCGAAGGTCATCCGGATAAAGTTTGCGACACTATATCAGACTATGTTCTGGACGCCTGTATCGAACAGGACAAATCCAGCCGTGTTGCCTGTGAGTGTTATGCTAAATCCAATATCGTTGTAGTAGGTGGTGAAATTACAACAAGCGCACATATTGATTTTGTTTCTATTGCTCGTCAGGCGATAAGAGACATTGGATATGTAATTGATGACGATGTGTTTCACGCTGATAAGGTCTTTGTATTTAATGCGATAACAAAGCAGAGTCCGGATATTGCGCAAGGCGTTGACGCAAAAGCCGCCGAAGGCAAAGAGAAAGCCGAGCAGGGCGCTGGTGACCAGGGTCTAATGTTCGGATATGCTTGCGATGAGACCACAGAGCTAATGCCCGCGCCGATAATGTTTGCCCATAGACTTGGCAAGGAACTCACAAGGATTAGGAAGAGTGGAAAAATTGGATGGCTTCGCCCTGATGCAAAAAGCCAGGTTTCCGTGGAATATGTTGATGACAAACCAGTTAGAATAACTAATGTTGTAATTTCAACACAGCATTCTCCTGATGTTAAACATAGTGTTATTAAAGAATTTTGCATAGAAGAGGTTATTAAAAAGGTGTTGCCAGCCGAGATGCTAAAAGGAACTCAATTTTTAATCAATCCGACCGGCAGATTTGTTGTGGGTGGACCGCAAGGCGATACTGGTTTAACCGGTCGTAAGATAATTGTTGATTCCTACGGTGGAATGGGGCGACACGGTGGCGGTTGTTTTAGCGGAAAAGACCCGTCAAAGGTGGATAGGAGCGCTGCTTATATGGGCAGGTATGTGGCAAAGAATATTGTTGCTGCAGGGCTGGCTAAACGGTGCGAAATCCAATTTGCCTACGCTATTGGTTATCCAGACCCATTGAATGTTTATATTAACACCTTTGGTACCGCGGCTAACGGATTAACCGATGAAGCCATTCAAGAAGCGGTTTGCAAGGTGTTTAGCTTTAAACCGGCTGAAATTATACGGCAACTGAATTTATTAAGGCCTATTTATAAAAAGACAACCAATTATGGTCATTTTGGAAAGAACGACCCTGATTTAACTTGGGAGTTAACAGATAAAGTGGATGCTCTTAAAGCGGTCTGTCATTAATAACAATTAATCAGAAAATAATTTATGGCAGAAGTTTGTAATAGAAAAAAGGATGCTTGTATGACTGGTAGTAAAGATGTAAAAAAGGGCGAATTTAAGGATTATAAGGTTCGTGACATATCGCTTGCAGAAGCCGGCCGTAAGGCTATAGAAATTGCAGAACACGAAATGCCCGGGCTAATGTCAATTCGTAAAAAATACGCAAAGAACAAACCATTGCAGGGGGTAAGAATATCGGGCTCATTGCACATGACAACGGAGACTGCCGTTCTTATTGAAACACTTACAGAGTTAGGCGCGTCTGTTCGTTGGGCAAGTTGCAATATATTTTCGACGCAAGATGATGCCGCTGCGGCTATTGCAGAACGTGGAATTCCTGTGTTTGCATGGAAAGGCGAATCGCTTGAAGATTATTGGCAATGCACCCTTGACGCTATTACTCATACGGGTATGAAAGGACCGCAACTTGTTGTGGATGATGGCGGCGACGCCACATTGCTTATCCATAAAGGCTACGAGATGGAAGAGGGGGATAATTGGGTCAACACACCCAGCGAAAAACGGGAAGAACAGATAATCAAAGATTTGTTAAAACGGACTGCAAAAGAAAGACCGGGCTTCTGGCATCAAGTTGTTAAAGAATGGGTAGGCGTTTCTGAAGAAACAACAACTGGTGTTCATAGGCTTTACCAGATGTTTGAGGCAGGTAAGTTGCTTGTTCCGGCTATTAATGTGAATGACTCGGTCACAAAATCAAAGTTTGACAACTTATATGGTTGCCGTGAATCGCTTGCTGACGGTTTAAAACGGGCAATGGATGTGATGATTGCTGGCAAAGTTGCCGTTGTATGTGGTTATGGCGATGTCGGCAAGGGCAGCGCGCATTCGTTAAGGGGCTTTGGCGCAAGGGTTCTTATTACCGAGATTGATCCCATTAATGCACTTCAAGCCGCAATGGAAGGATTTGAAGTAACAACAATTGAAGAGACGCTCGGCAAGGCTGATATTTATGTTACCGCCACCGGTAATTGCGATGTTATTACGGTTGAGCATATCCTTAAAATGAAAGACCAGGCAATCGTTTGCAATATTGGTCATTTTGACAACGAAATTCAGGTTGACCAATTGAATGCATACTCCGGGATTAAGAAAATTAATATCAAACCGCAAGTTGACAAATATGTTTTCCCGGATGGTCATTGCATCTATTTGCTTGCCGAAGGCAGATTGGTGAACCTTGGTTGCGCAATGGGGCATCCAAGTTTTGTAATGTCTAACTCGTTTACAAATCAAGTCCTTGCGCAGATGGATTTGTGGAATAATCGTGGCAAATACAAAGTTGCGGTTTACCGTTTGCCGAAGAAATTGGACGAAGAAGTTGCAAGATTACATCTTGATAAACTTGGCGTTAAACTAACCAAATTGACCCCTAAACAGGCGGCATATATTGGCGTACCGATAGAAGGACCATACAAACCCGATCATTACAGATATTAAAGTCGTAAAATCACTTTTTGCGAAAAAATAAGAGGCAAGCGAGATTTCCTCTCAAGTGCTAATTTTTGCTTTTAGAGTTTACTATTAGCATTAATTAATCAAGTTTGTTGAAATCATTTCGCGGTTTTTGTAAAGTTAATCTATGGCAAGAATTGGCGAAATATTACTGTCTGCAAAAGAAAGTAAGGAACTTATAAATATTTTTAGGAGGATCCCGTCAAAGGAAATTAAGCCATTTAAAACAATTATTTCTCCTGGTTCGCCTGATGAAAAAGAGTTAGAAAAACGAATAGAAGAGGTTCTGAATACTGACTATGAATTAACTCAAGAGCAGATAAATTTGATTTATAAATACTCCCCTTGCAGATATCTTTTTGATTATTTTTCAAAACAAATTTTAGAAGAATTTAGTTCTGAACTTGCATCGCTGATTGGCAAAGACCTGTTTAAATTAATGCTGTTGGTGTTGAATAAACATAGAAAAGCAGAAGAATCGGATTTAATCTCACTTTATAAAAACATTAATTCCGTCCAAATCCGTGTAGATGAGAGCAAGGACAATCTTACGGAATTTCTGAATAAGAAAATTGGAAAATGTTTGGGGATTGCGCTTGAAGAGGCTGAATCATCTGGTTCAAAGAAAATTGCTGAACTTCAACAAAAGGTGGTTAGTTTGACATCTAAACTTTCTCAATCAGAAAAAGAAAGAGAAATCCAGAGAACGAAATTCCAGAAGGAAATTAATCAGTTTAAAGCGGACAGGATAAAACATAACGACGAACTTCAAAAGAAAGACAGAGAAATCAAACGGTTAAATGAAATAATAAGGCAAAAAGATAATGAGATAAATAGATTGTCTTTTGAAAAGAAGAATATTGCCGATGAATATGAAAAATTTAAGTTGGAATTTGAAACAAAGGTAAAAGAAGAGGCGGAAAAGAAAATCAGAGAACAGATTGTTAAGATGTTTCCTGGTGCTTATGCAATCAGGAATGAATTAAATGTAAATCAATCCAGAAATTTAATTGAAGAAGCCCGCCAGACGTTAAACAAGCAATCTAAAATAGACCAAATTTATGGGGATCGTGTTGAATTAAATAAAAGATTGAATGAATTGTCCGAAGTAAATAACAAACTCAAAGAGGCGATTCAAAATTCGATAAAATTAGCGCCGAATATTCAATCTGTGGCAAATAAGGTTGAAAAAGAAATTGCTAAAATAACAGGAATTCTTGGTGGGGAGCAGAAGAAAAGCGATTATTTAAACCTACTATACGGTTTAATTGGCAGCGAAGAAAATTTTGAACAATTGGATACTCTTTGCGATTTTGTTAACTTTTTATTTGGAAGAAGAATCCTTTCAGAAGAAGAGTGGCGCGATGTTTACGGACGACTTTATGGAAAATATGAAATTGTTAGGATTTTGCCTACGCCAAAATTTAGGGAACTCGGTTTATCGGTGATTAGATATTTGAGAGAAAATCTTGATTCAATCATTATTCTGGACGCCCATAACATCATAAATAACGATGAATTAAAGCCATATTTTTCTTCAAATGACCATAAGAAGACCCGTGAAAAATTTGAATCAACAATAAAATCGTTAGCGCAGGGTAGAGATAATGTTAATTTTTTTATTGTTTATGATGGTTCCGTATATAAATCCGAGATTATTGGAACAAACATTAAAGTTTATTATTCAGGTGGCGAAGGCGAACATAGGGCTGATAATTTTATTATTGAGAAGGTTAAGAGCGATGGATTTGGAGAGACTTCGGGTAAAAGGTTTATCGTTACAGATGATTATGAACTCGCAAAAGAATTGTACCAGAACAATGTTATAAAAATACCATTAATTCAATTTTATTATGTTCTAAAAGAATTTCAGGTAATTTAATTATTATATATGGAATGCAAAAAAGAAAAAAATCTGAAACGGTGCAATTGCAGTTATCCTGGTTGCAGTAATAAAGGTACATGTTGCGATTGTCTGCATTATCATTTGCAAATGAGGCAGTTGCCCGCCTGCTTTTTTCCAGCTAATGTAGAGCGAACTTACGACCGTAGTTTTGAACGGTTTGCCGAACTCGTCAAACAAGGTGTCGTATGAACAAATATTTTTATTTAAACGGTTTATTTATTTTAAATTAGGATTATTTTAATAATGTGCGGGAACTTGCTGAACAACTTGATAGGGCGATCAGGTTAAATCGGGTTATAATTCCTGATTTATGGCAGCAACAGGCTGTATCAACGTTGCGTGAGGGAAAGGATGTCGTAGTTCAAGCGCCGACCGGCGCCGGGAAGACATTAATTTTTGAACTCTGGACTGATTACGGGTCAACCCATAAAAAGGCAATTTACACTGTGCCTACCCGCGCCCTTGCAAATGATAAACTTGCTGAATGGCGAGCCCGCGGTTGGAATGTCGGCATCGCAACAGGAGACCTTTCGGATAACCTTGATGCCCCAATAATTGTAGCAACACTTGAAACCCAGAAAAATCGGTTAATTCGCGGCGATGGACCGGATTTGCTTGTGGTTGATGAGTATCAAATGTTAGCCGACGCCGATAGAGGACTTAATTATGAACTCGCAACCGCAATGGCTCCGCAGCACACTCATCTTTTGTTGTTGAGCGGAAGCGTTGCAAATCCCGAAGATATTGTAAAATGGCTTAAAAGGATTGGACGTGATGCCGTTTTGATTAAGTATGATATAAGACCGGTACCTCTGGAAGAAGTTAATATGGCGAGTTTGATTGGAAGGATACCGAAAGATATAAGAGGTTTTTGGGCAAGATTTATAGCCGCAGCATTGAGTGAAAATCTCGGACCAGTCCTAATCTTTGCCCCACGCCGTCAGGATGCCGAAAAGATAGCGTCTGAAATAACCCGAAATTTGCCCTGTCCAAATCCATTAACGCTTACTGAACAGCAGAAGCAACTTGTAGACGACAAACTTGAATGGCTATTAACTTCCCGAGTGGCATATCATCATAGCGGACTGAGTTATGGCGCCCGGGCCGGGGTTATAGAACCGCTTGCAAAGGCAGGCCAGTTGCGCGCCGTGGTAGCGACAATGGGGCTTGCCGCCGGTATTAATTTTTCCCTTAGAAGCGTAGTTCTTGCTGGTTACTCTTATAAACGAGACAATGTTGAAGTCCCTATAACTGCTGATGAAATATTACAAATGTTCGGCAGGGCGGGGCGACGCGGCATCGATGAGATTGGATATGTACTTGTTGGTCCAAATGAGATTTCAATGCGTGATGGATATCCTGTGTATTTAACCCGTAGTGGTTTGGTTGATTGGAATGCCCTATTGAGTCTGATGTATGGCGCAGCGCAACAGGGAAAAGAACCTTTTGAAGAGGCTGTTCGGATTCAAAAAAGATTATTCACAGCAAAACCGGTTTATCTTGGAGTTGAAGAATCGCTAAAACATCCTGATGTTCCCTGTGGGTTAAAAACTGATTCAGAACGGGCGCGACATATTCGCAAACCTGTTAAACAGATATTCAATAGCCGTGGTGAATGGGAGACCCCGATTGCTTATGAAATCAAGCATTTAAAAGAAATATTTGTGGTTCAAGTTGATGACGATTCAGGAAATCCTGGAGAACCAAAAAACAATCAAATCTCGCTCAAATCTGTTCTTACTGTTCCAGAGGCTTTAAAGAGTATCGGCCCCGGTGAACTACATCGTCTGGGCAACGATAAAAGTGGTAATAATATTTATGGGAAGGCTTTTACAATCGGAGAGGTTGATAGAAACGGCGTAATCTATCTTGTTAAATGGATTCGGAGAATGAGTGGTTTTCAAGGGCGTCAAATTCAACCGCGTTTTTGGAAATCAACCGTTTTACCATTATTGCGGAAAAAATTTGAACAGCAGCGATTATTGTTAATTGATACCTTCAAGGAAGATTATAAGATTTACGGGGTGGTTAGTTTAGAGGAACAAACCTTAAAAGTGCCTGTTGATTCAAATGGCGTGGCGCTCTGGAATCCAGAACAAAGGAATGTCCTTTCTCCTGATTGTGCGCGGTGCGAACTCATAAATATTTGCAAGAACCTTTCGCCCTCAACCGCGACGGTTTTGTTATGGAAACGGCTCGGGTTAATTGATGAAAACGGCGTTCCTACAATTCGCGGCAGAATTGCGAGTTTCTTTTCGCAGGGCGATGGGCTTGCAATTGCGGCTGCGATTGAGGATGAAACTTATCCACTTGAAGAACTTGTTTATGATATTGCCAATCTTGAAGGCGGATTTAGATTTGCTAATGAATCAAACCGATGGAGTGGACGTTTGGCTTTTTTATGCCAGAAAGTTTATGGAAATCAAAATATACCCGGTTATTTAGAAAATGGTGTTCCACTTGATTATGGCGCTGGGGCTGAACAGATAGTCGCAGCGGTTCATAAAAATCCAAACGTAAAACTTGCGTGGGTTGATTCGTTTATTGGCGTTGGCGATATTGATAGGGTGATAATTGAATGGCGTAGTTTGTTGAGACAGATTGCTCATTCGCCCTCGCTTAAATGTGAGCGGTGGTCAAAACTTCAAGAACTCGCTTACACTATTTTGAACGAGACGCATTCCCCAACAATAATAGATTTACCGCCGCTTGATTATCACCAGACCAAACGAATAGACCATAGGATTATTTTTAAGAAGAGATTATAGATAAATTATTCAGAATATTTTAAATGTTGAAAGTTGCACGGTAGTTGTTTATTTTCAGGTATGTCATCAAATTATCAACAAAGTTCTGGAAAATTCAATCGTAGACATTTTATATTAGCCACTTCATTGTTGATGTGCGGAATGAATGAAGTGGCGCATTCGCAAACGGCAAAACAAAACCAGAAAGACAAATACCATCCACTGCGGTTCGGCGCGCCATTGTTCACAAAAGAGTCTGACCCAGAAAAACTTGCGCAATTATATCGTGAGGAAGGTTATTCTGCCGCATATTGCCCAAATGTTAGTATCAATAATAAAGACGCAATTGCCGCATACAAAAAAGGATTTCAAAAATTTAATGTCATTATTTCAGAAGTGGGACGATGGTATAATTTGCTTGATTCTGACAGTGAAAAGCGAAAGAAGAATATTCAAATTGTAACCGAAGGGCTTGCGCTTGCCGATGAAATAGGCGCTCTATGTTGCGTGGATATAGCAGGTTCGTTTAATCCGAAGAGATGGGATGGACCGCATCCGGATAATTTTTCTAAAACCTTTTTTGATGCTGCGGTAGAAAATGCGCGAAAGATAATCGACGGGGTAAAGCCGGTGAAGGCGAAGTTTTGTTATGAGATGATGGGCTGGTCAATACCTGAATCACCGGATAGATATTTAAAATTGTTAAAGGCAGTTGACCGCAAGGGATTCGGAGTTCATCTTGACCCGTGTAATCTTGTCAACTCGCCCGAAAAATTTTATCGTAATGCGGATTTAATAAATGAGTGTTTTGATAAACTTGGGAAGTGGATTGTAAGTTGTCATGGTAAAGATTTATTTTGGGAGGCTGAGATGAATGTGCATTTCCGCGAAGTAATTCCCGGCACAGGTTCGATGGATTATAGGACCTATTTGAAGCGGCTTGCTAAAATGAATCCACCACCGCCGTTAATGCTTGAGCACCTGAGTTCAGCCCAGGAGTATAATCAGGCGCGTCAGTTTGTAATTAATACCGCAAAAAATCTTGGACTTGAATTTGCTTAAGTCAAGGATGCCATATATAGACAAGGATTTTCGCCTTATAATCTTCTTCTAAGAAGACAATGTATTCTCCGTTTTTCCTCTTAATTGCACGTAGACATTCGCGGATATCCTGCAAACCAATTTCACCGATTTCAGGGGAAGGCTCCATATATCCGACGGGTTCGCCATTATCAAGACGAAATACTTCAATGTGTCCAGTGGAAATTTTCATTTCCTTTGAGGCGCCAGTATATGGAACAAATATATAATCGCCAGCAACATCAAATCCCATTGGTTCACAAGAGGAATGACCTTTTGAGCCTTTTTCGTAAGGCGCAACTATGATCCAGCGAAGTTTTCTGTCGGGTTTGCTCCAATTATCATAACGGGCAATTACCGGTCCCATTGGTTTCCAGTGCTGATTTTTATGTTCTTCTGTTGTGCCGCCAATGAACATAATGTCTTTTTCTGGCAAATAACGGAGTCTTTTTATCTGTTTGAATTCCGATGTTTTTTGAAAAAGTTCGATATTCTTAAAGTCCCAGATAAGGTTATTAAATTTATCTAATCCCTGAAAATTAAATTTTCGTATGCCATCGTTTTCGAACGCCTGCCATATATTGCAATTTTCATCTATACACCAGCCTTGATACGGCGGCGCATTTTTCCCATCATTAGTTAAATATTCATTAATGTCCATTTTGCCGTTTCCATTGATATCTCGCCATATCCATTCTCCGTTTTGTGGTTGGAATGGTGGAAAACCAGTTTTTGTTTTTAAAGGGCGTCCGCTATACAACACCGATGGAATTGCAATTTCGCCATCTGTCTTTTCACTAAATTTGTAAACTTGCAGCCGTTCAGAATTCATATCAGAGACAAAAAGAAATCGTTGATTTTTAATTCTTCTTACAAATGCGCCTGCGCTCCAGATATGAAGACGCGGATCCTGAGGATATTTGAATTTATTTACTGTGTAGCCAACGTAATTCCACTTAATCGGATTGTAATTAAGTTTAAAATGTTCTTCTTTTGTAAACACATCAGATTCAGATGACGGGTCAGCGTCAGCCATATCAACAAATTCAAGTCCAAAAAGTCGCCAGTTTAATTTTTTGGTTTTAAAATTGTAGCTTTCAAGAACAGTGCTTCCGCCACCCGTACATCCGTGATTGGCAATATATATATTGCCAGAACTATCACAGCCAATAGCGTATGGATCATTAAATCTAAGGTCGCCAAATTTTCCCGGTATCTTACTAAATATGCCTCCTTTTTCTCCAAACTCGTCAATCTTTTTGATGGATTTGCCCAGCTTTTCATAAACAAGGATTTGCTGGTTTTTACTAATGTCGGCAACGAGTAATTTTCCATCGGTTGTAAATGCAATTGATTTTGGTATGATGTCCGATGTGAATTCAATTTTTGGAGAAATGATTTCACCTTGTTGATTAATCTTAATAATGGCGGGTAGTAGTTCATAAGATTTTTGCTGCAAAATCCAGAGGATACCATTTTTGTCCATAATTATTTGTCCCGGTCTTTCTATTTTCCAGATATAAAGTTTCTCCATTGTTTCGGCATCATAGACCTTTATTGTGTTATCATAAGGGCAGCTAACATAAAGGCGAGTATCTGTGGCGTAAAGACCGCTGATGTTTTTTGTGTTGTCATCAAGAGAACTTGCGGGCATTTCATCTACGACAAGGAATGACTTTTTAAGCGTGTCGCCTTTTCCACCTTTTCCGCTCGGGAATGGCGCTC
The DNA here is from genome assembly GCA_029572555.1 of Verrucomicrobiota bacterium. Classification (GTDB taxonomy): domain Bacteria; phylum Verrucomicrobiota; class Verrucomicrobiia; order Limisphaerales; family JAKPVM01; genus JAKPVM01. The sequence goes on from JAKPVM010000314.1 coordinate 14,892, forward strand.
CTTTAGTGATATTCGTTAAAAACCGTCTTGAAACGCCTGTCCAGTCAAAACCTTTCGGCGGCCAGGTATCTGGGTCTTGTAAATTGCCGCCTTCATTGTTCATTCGTCCACTGATGAATAAAAACTTTGAATTAGCTGCGACAGCGTATCCTCCTGCATTTCCCCAGCCATGTGTATGTCCCGCAATTGCCACAACTTCGCCATTTTTAAACATTGTGCAATTTGCACCCCCTTCTTCCCAGTGGACATTCGAAAAGACCGTCCCATCAGGCATTACATAAATGGAATCAATATCTTGCGGGATATGTTTTTTGGCGCCCGGATAAGAATTGCCTATAAATGAAACCGTGTAATTTAACTTATCAGAACAAAATCCATTTAAAGATAAGATTAAAGGAATAATAATAGTAATTCTCATAAAATTACTTTTATTTTCCTGTGAGTCTATTTACTAAAAAGTCTCTAAATCCATCAAGGCTAATCCATTCTGTGGCTACATTTATCTTTTTTGCATTATCATCAATTACGGTAAAGCCTTTATCGTCAATTTTTATTCCAAGATTTTCTACTTTTACCAATTCCTGACTTATTGCGAGATAGACAGCAACCGTGTCGTATAAAGTGCTTGAACGTTCTTCAGGTGCTTTTATGTCTTTGTTGTTAGCGCTCCAAATTCTGTAATTTTCAATAATTGTTTTACAAATTTTGTCATTTGAATTTAAGACCTTTTTGTAACGCTCCCCGGATAAATTAACAAGTCCGCAGGTATCAAGTGGCGTGATAAGCATATCCCACGTCGCTGTGAAAACCTTTTGGCATGCTTTAATATTGGCTTTAACATTCCACTCGGCAGAAATATCCTTACTTCCACTATAACCTCGTCTGACGCTACCATGCATTCCGACGAATTTTGCCTTGTTAGCGATACGCGGTTCTCGTTCAAGCGCTTCTGCAATGTTTGGCAATGGTCCGATACAAATAAGAGTGACAGGTTCTTTTGATGACATAATTATATCTATCATTGCCTGAACCCCATCAGGATAAATTTTACCCGGATATTTATTCAGGTTATAATCTTTTACCCACTCTGATTGCGGACCGCCACCGTGTACATTGATATCAATACCCATACCGACTGGTATTTTTGCGCGGCCTGCTGACTCAAGGAATTTTGCCAAAATTTTAGCTCTATAAAGCGGTTTGCCATAATCTCCGACGACGAGTTTCACATCTAATTCTGGTGATTTAAGCAGAAGCCCAAGTGCCCAGGTATCGTCAATATCATCGCCGATGTCAGAATCCAAAATCACAGGGATTGGTTTAACTTTAGCGGTTTGAGAATTTACGTTAATCGATGGCAATAATAGAACACACACAACAACAATTATGTTTAAAATATTTTTCATATAAATATTCAATGACATTTTAGACTAAATTGACAAGAATTTATATTCAATTTTTTAAAATGGTTATTATATTGAGTAAGGATTTTTGGAAAATGTACGAAGAATTATTGGACATTGTTGATGACAACGATTGCGTAGTGGATTCGCTTCCGCGTTCAGAGGTTCATAGGCTTGGTTTGAAACATCGCGCAGTACATATCTTGGTTTTCAATTCAAGAGGAGAAGTGTTTTTACAGAAACGTTCAATGAAAAAAGATAAATGCCCTGGATTATGGGATTCTTCTGCTTCGGGACACTTAGATTCTGGTGAAGATTATGATAAATGTGCAATAAGAGAGTTACGAGAAGAATTGGGAATAACCATTGTTTTAACACGATTGTTCAAATTACCAGCCTGTAAGGAAACAGATAGTGAGTTCGTGTGGGTATATAAAGGTTCTTATGATGGCGCATTTATTTTGAATGAAGATGAAATTTCCGAAGGCAAGTGGTTTATAATTAATGATATTGATAGATTGATAAAATCTTCGGAACGTTGGTTTTCCGATTCATTTATTTTTGTCTGGAAAAAATGGAGGAAAAATGCTTGATGATTTTTTAATAAAAGATAATTTAAATTAATATTTAAGTTGTGTTTATAGAAAATTTTATTTGATTATGAGTAATACATCTTTTCACCGCAGCGAAGTAACTGAAATGATAGAAGGTTTGAACCGGTTAGCCCATAATATGTGGTGGACTTGGAACCAGGAGGCGCAGGAACTTTTTGCTGAATTATCCCCACGCACATGGCAGAATTTGTATCACAACGCCGTAGCGATACTTCGCGAAGTGAGCGATTATGAATTGCGGATAAGGCTCCAAGACCCTGAATTTGCCCAGCGGGTAAAAGCAGTTTTGAAACTGTTTGATAGTTATTTAAATGAGGAAAATACATGGGCAAACCAAAATGCACATCAGTTCAATGAAAATCCAGTAGCATATTTTACCGCAGAATTTGGTTTGCATGAATCGCTTCCAATATCCGCTGGCGGTCTGGGAATTCTCTCTGGCGACCATGCAAAATCGGCAAGCGATTTAGGACTTGGGTTTGTGGGAGTATCGCTGTTTTATCGCGAAGGTTATTTTATGCAAAGCATAAACCAGGATAATTGGCAGGTAGAGTATTACAGCAATTTGAATCCTAAAAATCTTGCGATGGAACTGATTGAAGATGGTAAAGGCGATCCGCTTGTCTGTTCTGTGGAGATAGATTTGAGCCAGGTATATTTTCAGGCATGGCGGGTTAATGTTGGAAAATGTTATGTAATTTTACTTGATGCAGATAGACCTGAAAACGAACAAAGATTTCGCGAGCTAGCTTACAGAGTTTATGGCGGGGATACCACGACACGAATAATGCAAGAAATTCTACTTGGTATTGGTGGGTTGAGAATGTTGCGAGCAATTGGAATCAAACCGTCGATTTTTCATATTAATGAAGGGCATCCAGCTTTTTTAATCCTTGAGTTGATACGAGAAAAAATAGCAGGTGGCAAAACGTTTGAAGAGGCGCTTGCATTAACAAAGGAAGAATGCGTGTTTACTACACACACACCAGTGGAAGCGGGGCACGATAGATTTTCCAAAGAACTTGTAGAATATGGCCTACACAAGTATTTAAAATCATCGAAAATACCATTAAATCAATTAATGTCTCTGGGAAGG
>JAKPVM010000320.1 GCA_029572555.1 Verrucomicrobiota bacterium
AATAGATTTTACCTTATCCTTAATATATTTAGAGATAAAAATCTTGTCTTTTCCGTATTTCATCCGTATATTATTGATGTAACGGTTTGCCTGCCAAATGGTGTCATAGGTTCTGCCTCCCAGTTTTGCCAGCCAGCGCGCAGAACCGCCCACCGATAAATCGTATTTATCACCATGAAAAATCCAGTGTTTTTTTCCGTCAAGTTCTAAAATGATTTCATCTCTCAATTGCAAGGTATCAAATCGATAACCGGAAAAATTACGCATATGGTCGTCGTGATTGCCTGTAACATAGTATACAGGAATGCCTTGTCGCGCCATATCCAGCACCAGAAACACATTTTCAATATGTTCCTGCGGAAAATAGCCCGCCCCGAAATTCCATATATCCAGCCAGTCGCCGTTTATAATCAGTATGGTCGGGTCTATACTTTTCAGATAACGGTTGAGTTCGGCGGCATGACAAGCCCGTGTACCCAAATGGATATCTGAAATGATACAAACCTCTATTTTGCGTTTTTCTTCCGCCATATTTCTTAAAAGTAAGAAGTATTCTGAAGCTTAGGAAGCAAAATCGGTATCTTTTTTATTAAAATTAGGTGTATTTGTGCTGTCTAACTGTTTTTAAGTAATAATCTTTTAAAATTAACTTAACTAAGCAAAACTCTGTTTATTTTTTACTTTTCGCCATATTTGTATAACAAGAAGAATAAATTATTCACATTTTAAAAGTTATAACATGTCTTACGCGAAATTAGAGTACATTTGGTTAGATGGTTACAAGCCTACACAAAGCCTTCGTAGCAAAACGAGAATTGAAAGAGATTTCACCGGAAAACTGGAAGATTGTCCTACCTGGTGTTTTGATGGTTCGTCCACAGAACAGGCACCCGGCGGTTCCTCTGACTGCTTATTGAAACCGGTATTTATCTGTCCGGATCCGGATCGTAAATTTGGTTATCTGGTGATGTGTGAGGTTTTATCTGCAGATGGTACGGCTCATGAATCTAACGGACGTGCAACAATTGACGATGATGACAATGATTTCTGGTTCGGTTTCGAGCAGGAATACTTTATCTGGAACCCGGTAACCAACAAACCTATTGGCTGGGGAGAGTTTACTCCAAGCGGCGAGCCTGGCCCTCAGGGTCCTTATTACTGCTCTGTTGGTGCAGGAAAAGCGGTGGGCCGTGATATCGTGGAAGAACATTTAGATTTATGCCTGGAAGCCGGCTTAAACGTAGAAGGTATTAACGCTGAGGTGGCTATCGGACAATGGGAATTCCAGGTGTTTGCTAAAGGCGCTAAAGCTGCAGGCGACCAAACATGGATTGCCCGCTATTTATTAGAAAGAACTGCTGAGAAATACGATTATGCTATCAACTGGCATTGCAAACCACTGGGTGCAACAGACTGGAATGGTTCCGGAATGCACGCCAACTTCTCTAACACCGTATTACGTACAAGCGGCAAACAAGAAGATTTTAACGCTATCT
>JAKPVM010000324.1 GCA_029572555.1 Verrucomicrobiota bacterium
TGTCCCTGATATTCTGGACGGATTCACCATGAGACACATTCTAGAATTGATGAGGTTTTTCCTTAATTTTAGAACGTCTTTAACGGACTTATATTCAGATATTAACACATCTTTAACGGCATTTAATACCGATGTGCAGAATAAAATGAACGGGCTTGCAACCACACTCACAACAGGATTGACAAATACTGATACATTGACAGAAAACCGTCGAAAAGGAATTAAACTGGATATTAACGGGAATAATCTTTTCAGTGCATATAAAACAATATCCAATACTTACAACAGCGCAGGCACTTGGATAAAATTGGTTGGAATAGCACCAACTACAACGCCTTGCTATTTAACTAATATTAAATTGAATGTTGTGGCTTCTTACACCACAGTATTTTCACTAAACGGGCAAGTAGGATATTACGCGTTGGCAAAAGATGATTATGTACCAGCTGAGCCAACAACATTGAACACTTTTCCTTATTTTAGTGCTTTGTGGCCTTGTGGAATCCATGGCACGCCAACAGGGCCATGGCCAGCTTATGCGCAGGCGGGTGGGCACATGAACGCCTATCGTCAAGGTGGCGCTTCGCTTGGATACTTTATCCCACAGTATTATAGCATTGACCTGCAATTCCCTTCGGTTCCACTTACTTCGAAAGGATTTGCTTTGTGGATTTGGGGCGTGACAATAGGCACCGGAACGCCTGCATATACTGGAGAAATGGCTTATATATCCGATACAGCATATTCAAATACGGGGTTCTAATGACAAAAATTAAAGTGAACATAAATGGCAAAGTGATAATACTGGACAAATGGCCTTTTATTTGGCCGTTTACTGGACAACTAGGGGATGGTTTTGGACCGCGCGCAAAACACCCAATAACAGGAAAACCAGCGTTTCATTATGGATTGGATATTGGCACTGCAAAAGATTTTGGCAAAGAAATTAAATCTAGTGGCGCTGGAAACGTCGTTCGTGTTGGAATGGAAGGCGGTTATGGCAACAACGTTGTTATCTACCACGGGAAAAACCGTGGCCACACAATGCATACGCGTTATGCGCATTTGTCTAATTTCGGTGTATTTTCGCCTTACCGCGATAAGCGTGGAAATCTCATAATA
>JAKPVM010000012.1 GCA_029572555.1 Verrucomicrobiota bacterium
TTATCCATAAAACTTGGATTAGAGCACGTAGATGGCCACTAATCATGTTTACTTTTACTGTCATAATGGCGGTGAACTATTTTATATCTGCTGCATACAAGGATGTAGGTAAACATACGGCAATGACTGTAATGATGTTACCTGCAGGAATAATCCTTTTTGTATTACCAGCGTATATTATTGGAAAGATAGTTGATAATTTAAAAAAAGGAAAAACTAATTCTGAGTCTTCTGCAAATGAAGATTCTGAAATAGAGAAAATAATTCGTGAGTCGGAAACAAAACCAGCACAAGAAATTAAAAAAATCGCTAAGCCCCAATCGGATACAAAACAGCAAAACGAAGAATTTATTGCATTATTAAAATCTGCCATACATGAAAACAAACTTGAGACTATATCTAGCGAAGATTTAAAGGAAATTTACCATCGAGCAAAGTTAATAGATTCTTCTAGTAATAACCTCGATATTGAACTCTCGAAAGCTATAAATACATTATCAGATGAACTTAAAAAAAGAGGATTATCGCCTGATGTTAGACCACAAAAAAAATCGAGCCATCAAGAATATACTTTGGCAAAAGAAGAAAGAAAGGCAGCAACGGCTAAAGTGGTCATTGCAATTATACTTGTAGTGGCAATTGCGGTAGTCTTTTTATTTTTAAATGATATTAGATCAAATTCTCCTAATCAAACGCAAAACAATTATACCGTTACTGAAACACAGGCAACGCCGCAAGCATTGACCGCAGAAGAATGGGTTGAGAAGGCAAAAGCATTATCGGTTGATGGGAAATTTACAGATCCGCAAAAGGCAATCGAATATTTGAACAACGCCATTAAACTTGAGCCAGGTTTTACCGGAGCCTATATTGAACGTGGAGATGCTTACATTGGCCTCGGTCAGTATCAACGGGCCATTGAAGACTACAATGAGGCCATTCGGCTGAAACCGGATGATTCTTATGCCTACTTCTTCCGTGGCTTCGCTTGTGCTGGGCTTGGTCAGCATCAACAGGCTATTGAAAATTATAGTGAGGCTATACGTCTGGGACTGAATGATGCTATTTCTTATAGTAGCCGCGGAAAGTCACATAATGCGATGAAACAATATGAGCAGGCTATTGCAGATTTAAACAAAGCTATCCAGTTGGACCCTAATTTCCCCGGATCATACAGGCACAGGGGTAATACTTATCGCAATTTGGGTCAATATCAGCAGGCTATCAAGGATTTCAATGAAGCCATTAGATTGAAAGCGGATTATGTAGAAGCCTACAACGACCGTGGGCAGGTTTATTTAAGTAGAAACAACAAACACCTTGGCTGCAATGATGCGCAAAAGGCGTGTGACTTGGGAAACTGCGAATTATTAGAAGCATCTAAAAACAGTGGAGTCTGTCATTGATTTGGTTAGAACTGGCGCATGATTTCCCTGTCTATGGCGCGGGGAGAATCCTCAAAAATCATCAATCCAGAACCTTACAAAACCTTACATTCGATCCTTGCATATCCTTGCATTATTTTGGCCGAAACGGACACGGGAAAAGAGGTTGAAAAATGCCATTTTCAGGCGTGCGGGTTGGAAATTGGGTTGGAAATGACTTTGCCATTGTCATTTTATAAGAGGCAAAATCCCTGTAAGTGATTGATTTTATATTTGGTAGTCCCACGGGGACTTGAACCCCGGTTTCCGGCGTGAGAGGCCAGCGTCCTAACCACTAGACGATGGGACCATGAAATGCGTTCAATCCGCGCGGCGCGGAACTCCGGTCGCCGCCAACCGACAATCCGCCGAACGCAGCGGACAGTCGAGCGT
>JAKPVM010000016.1 GCA_029572555.1 Verrucomicrobiota bacterium
AAATTTATTGTTATCAGTTGGGTTGGCATTACATAGTGAATGAAAATGGAACGCTGATTTGCACAGATGAAACAGATTTACAGGATTGGAACAAGGAAAAGAAATTTAACAAGGATACACAGGATATACAGGATAAAAAATTGTATCTTGTTCATCCTTGTGTCTTATAAAATATCCTGTCCATCCTGTCTATCCCTGTTAAATAAAAATCCCTGTAAATATCCTGAAAATCTTTTGCTGATTTGCTCAAACATACTTGTATAAGAATTTATTTCAATGTAAAAGCAGGATTAATGTTAAATTACGTGTGGATTTTTCTCGTTGTTTCGGCGGTGGTGATTGGCGGTGTGACGCTTCAATTTAAAGAATTGACCGACGAGATTATCAAAGCCGCCGGGACAGCTGTTACTATTGCCATTGGTCTTATCGGGATAATGGCGATGTGGCTCGGCGCTATGCGCGTGGCGGAAAAGGCAGGGATTATTCAATCTATTTCAAAGTTCCTCAAACCTGTATTGAAATGGTTGTTTCCTGATGTCCCTGAAAATCATCCTGCTATGGGTTCAATGGTTATGAACATTGCAGCCAATATGCTCGGCTTAAGCAATGCCGCAACGCCGCTTGGATTACGGGCAATGAAAGATTTGCAATCGTTAAACCCCCACCGCAATGTTGCAACGAACGCTATGTGCACTTTTCTTGCAATCAACACATCGTCGGTTCAGTTAATTCCTATGACAGCAATCGCTGTGCTTGCCGCTGCGGGTTCTTTAAATCCGACGGCAATTGTCGGAACAAGCCTTATTGCCACTATCTTCTCCACAATTGCGGGTGTAGGCTCGGCAAAGATTATGGAGAAATGGCGGATTTTCAAAATCCAGCCTTCAAAAGATAATAATTTGAATCAAGTTAAAACAGAGGCAGACAGCAATTCCGCCAAAGAATCGGCAACAACAGACAATAATGCCCCGCCTATTCTTCCAACAGATTCGCAATCTCCACCATTAAGCAAGACGAAAAAATGTTTCATCTATCTGTTGATACTGCTGTTTTTATTTGCATTTTTCAGGATTGCGTTTCCGAAGTATTTTGATTCAACAATCCCGTTTCCCAGAGAGCCGTTATTTGTTCGCATCGTTAACGCCATCTCGCTTCTTGCAATTCCATTTTTACTCTCATGGTTCACGCTTACTGCGGCTTTAAAAGGGATAAAAGTGTACGAAGAATTTATTCAGGGCGCCCGCGAAGGCTTTGATGTCGCAATACGGATTATTCCCTATCTGGTCGCAATACTTGTGGCAATCGGTATGTTCAGAGGCGCAGGCGGAATAGAACTGCTTTCTTCAATATTAAAATCGGCTTTAGATAAACTTGGATTTCCGGTTGAATTGCTACCGATGGCGTTGCTACGTCCATTGAGCGGTAGCGCAACATTGGGCGTATTTTCCGATATTGTAAAGCAATGCGGCGCAGATAGTTTGGTAGCCCGTATGGCAGGGACTTTATATGGAAGCACCGAGACAACTTTTTATGTCATAGCCGTTTATTTTGGTTCGGTAAATATCAGAAAGACACGTCACGCAATAGCGGCTGGATTGATTGCCGACTTTGTCGGAATTGTTGCAGCGGTCATTGTTTGCAGGGCTGTTTTTTAACCAATCAACGCGGTCTCACAAGCAATTCTTCCACAATAACGTGTTCAGGCATATTGATGCAGAGCATAGCGCAACAAGCCACATCTTCGGGCTTCAACATCTTTGAGCGCGCTGTTGCGTCTGGCGGCGATGGTCGTTTATTCAATAATGGAGTGTCAATGTCGCCGGGAAATATTGCGCAGGCACGAATCCCGTTAGACCGTTCTTCTGCATTAATACACTGGGTAAGTCCGGTAAGTCCGAACTTCGAAGCCACATAACCGGCGCCAGCTTTCGGTGAGGCTTGTTTGCCTGCATCCGAAACAATATTAACTATTGTGCCAGAATGGCGGTTACGCATAGATGGAAGAACGCAATGCGCCCAATAAAATGCCCCGTTAAGATTTACATCAATCATCTTTTGATAATCTTCAATGGAGAGACAATCAAGCGAACGTTGCGGGACATTTGTCCCTGCTGAATTGACCAATACCTCCACCCCTTTAAATTCCGAAAAGATATATTCCGCGCTCTTTGTTACATCCTCCCATCTGCCAATGTCGCACGGGCAGATAAGAATTTTTTGACCTCTGTTTTCTATCATTTTTGCGGTTTCGTTCAAGGTCTCGGAGCGCCGTCCAACAAGCGCAACATTCCAGCCTTCCTTTGCGAGCATCAACGCAATTGCCCTGCCCACACCGCTGCCTGCGCCAGTTACTATCGCATTTTTTACCATACAGAAATTCTAACATTATTGCCCGTCCTTAATCCAGTCTGCTTTTATTATCTTTGTTGCAAATAGCGGATTTTGGGTTTAATTAATTATCAGAATGCCGATTTTCAATAATAAATTTAAATATTGCAAGTTTAACTGCGGATTGTTTGAACATAGTTTAGCGATTTTCGTCATCATTGGCATTGTCTCTGGTCTTTTAGGCTGCAAATCTTCAAGAGTTGGTTCAAAAACCGTCGGAAAAACTACTAATGCGTCGTCAACTTTTGTTACGGAAGAACCAAAAAGATTGACTTATCAAGATATGATAAAACGGTTTGATAAGAACAAAGACGGCGTGCTTGATGAGGAGGAACTTGCTGATGTCCAGAAACAACTCGGCAGCAAACCCGCGACTTTTTCTTCAACAAACGCAAACGACCAGGATATAAAACGGGCATGGATGGTACCCGGAAAACAGGGCACTGCGACAAACGATTCTATAATTGATAAATATGATTTAAACCACGATGGAGTTATTGACGCAGGCGAAGCAGAGTTGCTTAAAAAAGATTTGCGTGAAGGAACATCCCAAATCAAAAAACCATCTAAACAGCAATCCTCTAAAACGCCCGTGATAAATCCATCAGTATCAAAGACGCCAAAACATCAACTTGTCAGGTGATTTGGATACCAGCAAGGAAGATGAAATTATAATGTGAAGGAAATATCTTTGACTAACATTCTCAAAAGTGGCGGTAGCATCCTTGCTCCCAATTTGTATAATTCTCATCAACAATTCTGACAACATCTTCTAAAACCAATTGTTCCCTAATTTTCCGCAATTGACGATATGAAATAATAGGTATAATTTTTAAAAAGAACCTTATGTTTTTAAGACACAATGCTTTTATTATTCAGATGTCGTTAATTTTTGAGACAACAAGGACCCGGCAAGATTGGCTTTCATTTCGTCGTTCCTAACCACCGGAATCCACTTTTTACCCACTAAAACGTCGAAGAATCTCAGGAATTTTGTTTCTGTCAGTATTTTTTGACAACCACTATTATTCTTATATAAAATTATTAAGTTTTATCACAACCATCCCACAACAAAGATAAAAAGTGCCGGATTTGTTCTTCCCAACTTCTGACGTATCTCATAAATTAAGAAAAGCGATTTTACCTCACTAATCGTCAAAACTAATGGAAAGTATTCTCGCAGATGTCGCAGAGATATAAGAACGCAGATAAACGCAGAGATACCACAAGGATTCTCGCCTATGGTTCCCAATGTGGTGTCGGCATCCCTGCTGACAGTCTTAAAATCATTGGGAGCAAGGATGCTCCCACCACCTTATAAACAGGATTTACAGAATTTTATTTTAACACGGATAGACAGGATGGACAGGATATTTTACAAGATGAACAAGATACAAAAATACCCGAATCATTAGCATAGATATTGGGATAAAACATTTCATCCATAAAATATCAACCAGCCGTAGGCTGGCATTTTGAAACTCCGCAAGGAGTGGCAGAATTATAGCATTGAAATTAACACAAAGTAAAAACCACGCAAGTGGTGACAGAGCGATAATTGAGAAATCCAATAATGGCTCTGTCACCGCTTTGGGCGGTTTGTGATGTTTTTGTATTCCGTTTGCTATAATCCTGCCACCTGCTTTCGCAGGTTATAGAATGCGTTTATTTTGTTATTTTACAAACTACAATCTACTACCTTATAATTTATCCTGTATATCCTGTCTATCCCTGTTAAATAAAAATATCCTGTGAATCCTTTGTTTATTTATGGTTGAATTTATTTGCGCAACAGGGTCAATTAGCGGTTATATTATTTAATGGAGATGGCTTATGGTTAAACAAACCGACATTTTAGAACCAGGCATAGCCCGAGCAAAATGGTGGCATAAACTTCCTGATGGGAGATTTCAATGCGATTTGTGTCCACGTGAGTGTAAAATTCCCAAAGGCAAACAAGGATTCTGCTTTATAAGAGAGGCAAGAGAAGATGGAATTGTCCTGACAAGTTATGGACGCGCCTCCGGGTTCTGTGTCGATCCGATAGAGAAAAAACCGCTCAATCATTTTTATCCCGGCACATCTGTGTTGTCCTTTGGAACGGCAGGTTGCAACCTTGGCTGTCGGTTCTGTCAAAACTGGGATATTTCCAAAGCCCGAATCGCAGATAGATTGACCAGTTATGCCACGCCACAAGAAATTGTAGAGGCTGCAATTGAAAGCCGTTCAAGAAACATAGCCTTTACTTATAACGACCCGGTTATCTTTGCCGAATACGCAATTGATTGCGCAATAGAGGCTCATAAAAAAGGCATAAAAACCGTTGCTGTAACCGCAGGCTATATTAATCCTGAGCCGTGCGAAGAATTCTTTGAATATATGGATGCCGCTAATGTGGATTTAAAGGCTTTTACTGACGAATTTTATAGAAAACTCTGTTTTGCCAAGTTAAAACCGATTTTAGATACGCTTGTTTGGATTAAAACAAAAAGTAAAGTATGGCTTGAAGTAACCACATTATTGATACCGGGATATAACGATTCTGAAGAAGAGATTAAAGAGTTATCAAAATGGTTTGTAGAAAATCTTGGTGATGAAACGCCGCTACATTTTACGGCATTTCACCCTGATTTTAAGCTTGAAAATGTGCCTGGTACATCGCCTATAACGTTAAAGAAGGCAAGAGAGATAGCTATAACTATCGGCATAAAATATGTCTATACGGGAAACGTTAACGATATAGAAGGTCAATCAACCTATTGTCCAGCCTGTAAATCCCTTGTAATTGAAAGAAATTGGTATGACCTCGGTTATTGGGGGCTTGACGAGAAAGGCTGTTGTAAGAAATGCGGGTATAAAATTGCGGGTCATTTTGACCCTAAACCGGGTGGTTGGGGACGAAGAGTTGCAAGGGTTTATTTTTGATATTGTTAAAACACCTTTACAACTTATATTTATACAGAAATTTAAATTATATGATTTAAGATATAGATGGCAGTGTAGAGTATGGAGTATTTGATAAAAAATAAACGTGATGGTAGCATAATGGTTTTAATTCATGGGGGGAAATCTCTCGCTGGCGGGCTAAGTAAGAATGAAGGGGGTGGCAAATTTGAGGTTGAATTACCGCCGTTTTATTTGGGAATTCATACTATAACAAATGAACAATATTTGAAATTTGTGGAAGAGACCGGGTATAAACCGCCAGTGAAAACAACTTTTGGGTTATCTCCGTGGGAAGGAAAAAATTTTAGCGCCGAACTTTCTGAACATCCTGTGGTTTGTGTTAGTTGGTTTGATGCTATTGAATACTGCAACTGGGCGGGGCTTCGGCTACCAACGGAACTTGAATGGGAGAAAGGGGCATGCGGGTTTGAAGGCAGGGAGTATCCGTGGGGAAATGACTGGGATGAAACTCTATGCAGGAGCAGAAAAACCCGAACGCACGAATCAACGACTTATGTCTGGGATTACCCCGAAGGTTGTAGCCCATTTGGATTATATCAGATGTCTGGAAATGTCTGGGAGTGGTGCGCTAACCTATACGACCCTGAGGCTTATTTAAAGTATCGTGAGAAGAAATTTGAAGAATCCGAAGGCAGCGATTTTAGGCCTCTGCGAGGAGGTTGTTGGTATAGTGAAAACCCGGTAAGCTTCCGCTGCGCATTCCGTTTTTTTGACAAACCTGATGTGAATGATGCCCGATACGGCTTCCGTGTTGCTATGTCTGTATGAAAAAAAAATTAACAGAAAGCCAATTAAAGCAATTCAGAGAATACCTGAAAGTTAAATTCCCTATTCTTAGCTGGATTATCAGATGGCGGATATTAAAAATCCTTGAAAACTATCGCGAGGATCCACAAGTGGTATTAATGTTGATTGACCTTTTAAATTCCGATTCAACTTATTTAAAAACAAGGGCAGAAGAGATTTTACTAAGTTTAAATAGTACCGATGCCATAGATGCGATTTGTGAGTATGTAATTTTGAACCCGAAATCTAAGGCGGCAGAAATATGTTTGAGGAAACAATACCGTCCATCGGACAACGAAAGGTTAATCCTTTATTTTTTCGTTACAAGGCAACTTGATGAATATTTTAAGGAAGACCATGATTTTACAATGCTCAGAATTATATATGAACATTCTGAACAAGTTATTCGCGAACGAATAATGGAGGTAGTTAGAGAGGGCGATATTCGAGTTCAGCCTTTTGCTATAATGCCACGCAAATTCCTCAGTCAATGCACCGAAGAAGAGATAAAACTTGCGTTTGAATCCTGCATTCGCCACAAAGATTGGGAAAGACTGTTCCTCGCTGCTCTTGAATTGCCGCTGAAATATAGTTTGAACGTATTCATTATGTTTCGAGATATGAATTGGGAACCGCAACAGCCTGAACATAAATCGCTGTTTGAAAGGATTAAATCGCACTTAATCGGGTTTGAATTCGCCGAACCGCTACCAAAACAATGGACAAGTAAGTTGTTTGACACCTGGTTGAGTCAGGGACGTCGTTTAGAATACCAGCTTTTAGATGAAGACGTCTTATTCAGGCGACTTGACTCGGCAAAGCCTTATGAATCCGTCTCAATTGTCTCTGCACTTGCAAGGAAAGAAACACGAAACGAACGAGTCATTGACAAGATTAGAAATCATCCGCACTGGTTAGTTCGGCTGGCTGGATTTATTACCGGCATCACCAAAGATATTGCTATTGACAAATTTTACGAAATAAATTGGTGGATTAAGGAATTAGCCGGTTTGCCGGGTGTTCTTGAATTTTTGCCACAAAGAGCAACACCGTCGGATTTAGCAAAATTAAACAACGCCCCTCCATCGGCTTATACAGGGGAATTAGGGGTTATCCGCTCTGTTTTACGTGAAATACTTGCATATCGGGTCACGACAGGGTCGTTTGCAGAAATGGTCATTGAAGCAACACCTACGAGCGCTGAATTTGTGAAAGTTGGAACAGATTAACAAGGTCAATCTAAATATTTCTTTTAAAAACTAAATGTGTTATATCCTAACACGCCTGACTATGAATATAATCTGAATTATGACTGATAGTCGTGTAAAGAACTAATATGGCGCGGATTGGAATAGATTTTGGCACAGCAAATACAGTAATTGCAGTGTACAATGAGCAAGTTCAACAGGCCGAGACGTTGGAAGTGACGGATATTTCAATGAAAATGTCTCATCGCGTTGACGCAAATTCACCCGAGCAAATTGTTCATATAATCCCCTCTATTATTCACTATGGCAAAGACCAAACGTTAATTGGAAATCAGGTTCTATTTCAAGGGCTTGTTGAACATCAGGATACATTTCGCTGGATGAAGCAGCTTATAGCGCGCCGAAACAACAGATTTAAAAAGACATCTCAGGGGCTTAAACTCGCGGTTGATGCCGGTAGAGAATTTCTTACGCTACTGATTAAATACATCTCTAACAAGGTCTCTTTGACTGATGATGAATTCACATTTACGGCGCCGACTGAGTCATTTGAAACATTTCAAGATTGGTTAAGGTCGGTTGCGGAGTTTGCGGGAATAAAAAGATTAAGGATAATTGATGAACCAACCGCAGCGGTCCTTGGTTATAGAACCGCGGCGACACGGGATGAATTATTTTTACAATACGACCATGGTTGCGGGACTCTTAATGTGGCAGTTGTCAGGCTGGATTTATCCACTCCATCGGAAAAAAAAGCGATACACCTTGGACAGGCTGGCAGAGACGGTATTGGCGGGATGAATATAGATTGCTGGATTGCCGATGACTTTTGCCGACGACACAGAATTGAACCTGAATTAAGAAAGAAGATTGAAGCATTGATATTATTCCAGGCAGAGAGCACAAAGATTTCCCTTTCAGACCCCGCCTGCAAAGAAGTGGATATGATGATACAGATTGAAGAAGATGGAAAGCATAATATCTGCAAAACCACTTATACAAGGAGTTGTGAACACTGCGAACGTGGACTCGTCGGTGGAACAGGTGTCTCCGATAGAGCCTGTTTAGGATGTTTGTTGATAGCGAATGGTTTTCAAAAAAATGTCAGAGAAACGATTGAGCGGGCGCTGGAAAATGCAGCTATTAAATCAGGCGTTCGCCGTCAGGACATCGCCCAGGCTTTGGTAACAGGCGGAACATCATTAATGCCTTGCGTAAATAATATACTTGGAGATTTTTTCGGCGAACGTGTCCAATATCAAAATCCCTATGACGCAGTAGTACGCGGCGCCTGTCGTGGCATTGTAATCCCTGTTCTTCAACACGATTACGCAATCGAAAGTTGGAACCGCGAGAAACAACAATACGAATTTGTCCCGCTTTTTAAAATGGGGGATTATTATCCGACTAAGCCTGAAGAAGTTGTCCAGTTATGGGCTCGAGGCAGCTATGACGGGATGGAACGGATTGGTTTAAAAATTTTTGAAGTCTCGCAAATGAAACGGATGAAGTTATCCGAATCAATCCTTGATGAAGAAGGACATTTGCTTGAAGAAAGCCGCGTTGTCACAAATTATGTTTATGTTTGTTTGAACAGCAAAAATCCGACCTTTATTACCGCAAATCCGCCTGTTAATATTAAGCGAGACCAAAAAAGGTTTCTATGCACATTTAGAGTTGATGAACAACGTAGATTGTTGGTAACTGTTTATGATAAATTGACCGATAAATCATTGATGCAAGATCATCCTGTGGTTAGACTATAATTATGAATTTCAAATCAGAATTAAAAGCCTTAATGGCGGCGCAGGTCCCACTTATACACCTTATAACCTACGAAGAAGAGCGAATAATACGCGATATTAGCGAAATAGAAGGGATGCAAGATATGGGAATTGTCAGCTGGGACATTGCCGATGGATTCAAAATACATAGAGAATCGGCTGAGCCTTTTCCTTTGAGAGATTGCACCACAGACACTATCCTACATCATATCTCCGAGAAAACACCGCGCGGATTCGTTATTGTTTTAAAAGATTTTCATCATTGCTGGATTAATAGACGCTCATACATTTCAAGAAAATTGCGAAATATGGTCCCTAAATTGCGGGCTAACTGCCAGTTCATAATTTTCTTAACCCCGCCATTGTCTCAGGAACAAGATTTGCCAAAAGAATTAAAAGACGATGTCATAGTTCTAAATGTGCCTTTGCCGGATCCTGATGAATTGGAACGGCTATTTGACGAAGTTACGATTCGGATAGACCCCGCAAAACTTCCAAAACGCGAATTAAAAGACAAACTAATTCAAGCTGCGCTCGGGCTTACTACTACACAGGCAAGACTTGCCTTTTGCCGGGTATGGGCAAATTACGAGTGTTTTGATGAACGCGCAATCGATTTAATCACCTGGGCTAAAAAACAGATAATACGAGAAAGCGGCGCCTTAGAATTTTGGTCTGCGCATGAAAACGAATCCGATGTTGGCGGTTTAAATTTGATGAAAGTATGGTTGAAAAAGAGAGAAGCCGCTTTTAGCGCTGAGGCGCGCAGAGTAGGGCTGCCTTTTCCACGCGGCGTAGCGCTTATTGGTATACCGGGGACAGGAAAAAGTCTCTCGGCTAAAATGCTCTCCGGTCTATGGAAATTGCCGCTATTGAGGTTGGATGTAGCGTCGCTGTTTGGTTCGTTATTAGGCGAAAGCGAGCAAAATATGCGCAAGGCAATTATGTTAGCCGAGACTGCAAGCCCTTGTATCCTCTGGATTGATGAACTGGAAAAGGCATTTGCAGGCGTGGGCGCTGGCGGATTAAATTCCGGCGCACCAACGCGGATATTCGGAACCTTTCTTACCTGGATGCAAGAACATCAATCGCCTGTCTTTGTGATAGCCACCGCAAACGATGTGGCTGCAATTCCAATTGAAATGATGAGCCGTTTTGACAGGGTATTTTTCCTTGACCTGCCAAATGATAACGAGCGCCGAGAAATCTTTAGCATTCACCTGAAAAATGCCGGCATTGCCTTTCCAGAAAGACAATTTAACCTGAATGAACTTGTTGAAAAAAGCAAAGGAATGGTCGGGCGCGAAATTGAACGAGTTGTTAGAGAAGCCCAGTTTACCGCATTTGCTGAAAACAACCGCGAAATTGAACAGGCTGACCTCCTTGCTGCCCTTGCCGAAACAGTCCCTATAAGCAAGTCTCATCAGGAAGCGATTGAAATATTACGTCTCTGGAAGACCGAAGGGAGAGCATTCCCGGCTTCAAGCGAAGAGTGATAACAAGCCTAAAAGGGTAATACCTCCGCAATATTCCTTGATAAAAAAGCCTATTATTTGATTAACTAAATTTGGTTGATGATGTAAGTTTTCTTTATAAATCTAAAAGACAAATTATGTATAGCGCAAAATTTCAATGCATAAACGAAGAGTGCAGAGAGAGTTATCCTCTGGATAAGATAATTTATCAATGTGAACGGTGCGGTTCATTGCTTGAGGTCGTTCACGATTTAAAACCATTAAGCCATCGTAGCGCCGCAGCATGGATAAAACTTTTCGACGAACGCTATAAAACTAATCAATGGCCCTACGGTTCTGGCGTCTGGGGTAAAAAGGAATGGGTTCTCCCCAATATTGACGACCGAAATATCGTTTCTTTATACGAAGGCGGGACAAATCTTTTCTGGGCTGAACGATTGGGCAAGATGCTCGGCATTGAAGACCTGTGGATAAAGATGTGCGGCAATACACACAGCGGCTCATTCAAGGATTTGGGGATGACTGTTCTTGTCTCGCAGGTAAAAAATATGATTTCAAATGGCGCGCCGATTAAGGCTGTGGCTTGCGCATCAACCGGGGATACATCGGCTGCGCTTGCGGTGTATTGCGCCGCTGCCGGGATACAGGCAATTGTCCTGTTGCCGAAAGGCAAGATTTCTACCGCTCAATTAATTCAGCCTATATGCAGCGGAGCCCTTGTTCTTTCGCTTGATACTGATTTTGATGGTTGTATGCGGGTTGTTCAAGAAATCACAAAAGACGAAGGCATTTATCTGGCAAATTCAATGAATTCGCTCCGCATTGAAGGACAAAAGACGGTTGGTATTGAAATTGTTCAACAATTTGAATGGGAAGTCCCCGATGTGATTATTATACCGGGCGGAAATCTCGGCAATGTATCGGCGCTTGGCAACGGGTTTTTGATGATGAAAAATTTAGGGCTAATTTCAAAATTTCCGAGAATCGTTGTTGCACAGGCTCAAAAGGCAAATCCGTTATACCTTTCTTACCTGCAGAATTTTGAGGAATTTAAGCCTGTCAAGGCGGAGAAAACGCTTGCCAGCGCAATTCAAATAGGCAATCCGGTCAGCGTCCAAAAGGCTATCCGCACTCTTAAGACTTTTAACGGAATTGTTGAACAGGCTTCTGAAGAAGAACTTGCCGACGCCGCAGCCCTCGGCGATAAAACCGGTATGTTTAATTGTCCACACACAGGTGTTGCGCTTGCCGTTTTAATTAAATTATTGAAACAGGGCAAGATAGATAAATCAGAACGGGTAGTAGTCATTTCTACAGCGCACGGTCTTAAGTTCACCGAATTTAAAGTGCAATATCACGAGAAAAAGCTCGGTTTTGCTTGCCGATTTGCAAATAGACCGGTTGAATCGCCGCCAACGGTTGAGGCTGTAAAAGATGCTCTTGAACAAGCCTTAAAACAAAAAGATTCTCAATCCCCAGGGTTAATTTAAAGCCTGTTATATTTAATTCAGCAGCGGCTTAATGGCTTAATATTCTCTATCTTTCTTAATACCGGGCATTGGGACGGGATATTTTCCATCTTTATCGGCTTTTAATGGCGCTGGCGCATCTGGTGTCAATTTATCAGCATCCGGTGCAAACTCGTGCGGGCAGTTTAACATCTGTTCATAAGTTATGATTTGTCCGGTGTGGGCAGCCATTCGTCCCATAGAAGTCACAAGGCTTGCCTCAACACCGCGTCTTAGTTCGTTGTAAGGTTTATCATTGCGGATAGCGTCGATTAAATCGTCCCATTCAAGCTGATACGGGTTTGGCTCCGGCTGTGGAAATGCCCATACAAGATTTTTTGAGTCCATAACGTGGCTCTTGAAAATACGCACCCGACCCGGCGTATGAGATGATGTTGAGACAATAGCCGAGCCTTTTGAACCGTGGGCATAGCTTGCAAATTCGTTATGACATCCCTGTATATGGCGTCCGTCATAAAACAGTCGTGTTCCATCAGCAAAGACATATTCAACCGCATATACATCAAAGTTCTGGTCCACACTATTGCCCTTGTAGTGCCTGCCACCAAGAGCCTGAGCCTGTATAGGCCAGGCGCCTTTCATCCAGCAACATTCATCAATCTGGTGAATATAATTGTCGCTATAAATCCCACCGCTTGCCCATAAAAACGAATGGAATCTGCGAACCTGATAAAGCGTCTCAGTCATATCTTGCGGTTTAGGACCTGTTGCACCGCCGCCGCTTTGCATACGATAAGCCCGCATACAAATAATGTCCCCTATCTGACCATCTTGAATCCTTTTTAAAAGTTCCTGCCTGCCTCTGCAATGCCTGACCATTAAACCTATGCCGACTTTCAAATTCTTTTTCTCCGCTTCCTCAGCCTGTTGAAGCATTCGTTTGCTTGTAGGCCCATCGACAGTGATTGGCTTTTCCAGAAAAGCGTTAATTCCTTTTTGCAAGGCATACGCAAAATGCACCCAGCGAAAAGCAGGCGGCGTCGCAAAGATTGCCACATCACCCGGCTTCAAACAATCCATTGCCTTCTTATAAGCATCAAAACCGATAAATTTTTTATCGGGTGAGACATCTACCTGGTCCTTATGTCTCTGGGCAAGGTTTTCATAACTTTTCGTCATTTTATCTCCAAAGACATCTGCCATTGCGACGAGTTTAATTGGACCGCCTTTTGTTGAAAGCGCTTGTGACGCAGCGCCAGTGCCTCGTCCACCGCAACCAACCAACGCAACCTGAATTAGGTCTGAACCTGCTGCGTGAACATAAGGTATGCTGACGCCAGCAAGAACGCCTGCTGCGGCAAGTTTCCCTGTGGTTTTGATGAACTCGCGCCGAGATGATTTGCCCTCAAACGGATTATTTTCTCTGGTATTCATATATGTTTTTGTGACGGTTTTAACAGATTTTCCATTCAATTAAAAGAAGATTATTTAATCATTGAAGAACCTATTGCCTGAATATATTCAATTATAAATACAGCATAAAGAATTTGAATCCCGTAAACCTTGTATCCTTGTAAATTTTTTATTAAATTATCATAGGGAACAAGGATGCTCCTGCCACATTTTAATATTTATTAATCACCCTGCCGAATAAACTATTGAAAATTAATTAATGACATTATACGCGGATTGGTTTAATTAATAAAAGGTTTAAAGGACAACTTATGAAATCTGATATTGTAAAAAAAGGTTTTGAGCGGGCTCCACATCGCAGCCTGCTGTGGGCTACTGGCGCAATTGAATCAGAAGCAGATTTTGACAAGCCATTTATTGGCATCTGCAATAGCTACACCGAGACTATACCCGGGCACGTTCATCTTGATGAAGTCGGCGCTTTAATCAAAAAATTCGTCCGCGAGGCTGGCGGCGTCCCATTTATTTTCAACACAATCGGCATTGACGACGGCATTGCAATGGGACACAGCGGAATGAAATATTCACTCGCATCAAGGGAACTTATAGCCGACTGCGTAGAATCAATGGTTCAAGCGCACGGTTTTGACGGTATGATTTGCATCCCAAACTGCGACAAGATTGTCCCCGGAATGCTTATGGCTGCAATGCGCGTCAATATCCCGACAATTGTTGTCAGCGGCGGACCAATGGCGGCGGGGATTGTTTCAACAAAACAGGTCGATGACGCATTCCCGGTCGCAGAAAAATATTCAGACTTGATTTCTCTCTTCAAAGGCGTTGCCGAATTACAGTCAGGGAAAATTACCGCAGAAGACCTGAAAAGGCTTGAACAATCTGCCTGCCCAACCTGCGGTTCTTGTTCAGGTATGTTCACGGCAAATTCAATGAACTGCCTTTGCGAAGCACTTGGTATAGCCCTTCCCGGCAATGGTTCTGTGCTTGCCGTATCAAAGGAACGGGAGATGCTCTATCGCAGGGCTGCTTACCAAATCATTAATTTAATTCAAAAGGATTTAAAACCGCGTGATATTGCGACTACCGAAGCCTTTGACAATGCAATAGCGCTTGATGTTGCTATGGGCGGTTCAACAAATACAGTCCTGCACACATTGGCTATTGCGCGCGAGGCGGGCATCAATTACGACATTGCAAGAATTGACTCCGTTTCGCGCCGCGTGCCCTGTCTATGCAAAGTTGCACCATCTTGCGACTATCATATTCAGGATGTTCATCGCGCAGGTGGAATCCATACAATACTTGGCGAACTAAAACGAATTGACGAATCCAACGGATATGTAGACGGTGTCTATACCGGCAGCGGTCAGCCGAAAACCGAGCGGATTTTGAACCTATCGTGCAAAACGGTCACTGGAAAGACAATCGGCGACAACATCAAAGAATATGACATCCGTTCACAAACCTGTTCTGACGAAGCAAAAATCACACGCATCTCCGGGTGTTCTATGATTTTTGGAAATCCGAGCGACCAGGTCAGCAAAAGTCCCCGTGGAACACTTGCGCCAAAACCACTGTTTTTCTTTGCAGGCGATGTTAATACAATCCTGCTCTGGAGATTCGCGGCGGTATGGAACGCAAACGTCGTTGATGCGCTAAACAGCCTCTTTGCCAGCAATTCAAATATAACGCTACCTGATAAAACAAAAATCAGCGGAAACACCGCAATCAGCGAATATATTTCCAATTCAATCAATACCGCTCAAGGTTTGATAAAGGTAGAACTTGCTTCCTTAAAGGAGAGTGCTGTCTTGTTATTCTGGAAATATGAAAAAAGCGGTGGCAAAACTCCTTGTCAGTTAATGATTATCAAATCAGCCAAAGACAACAAAATCAAACGTGCTGTAATCACCAATGACGAGAATAAACTAAAACGCACTCTGCCTTCCGGGTTAATGCCTTACGACCCATCGTTCAAGTTTAACGCCTTTGATTGCATCAGAACAAAAGAAACCGCATACACGTCAGACGGCGGGCTTGCAATTCTATACGGCTCGCTTGCGAAAGAAGGCTCGGTTGTAAAAACCGCGGGCATCAGCAATGAATTTAAGATAAATTGCGGTCCCGATTTTGTATTCGAAGGTCCTTGCATAATCTTTGAAAGCCAGGAAGAAGCCTGCGAAGGAATACTTGGAGGAAAAGTAAAAGCCGGGGACGTTGTCATAATAAGAAATGAAGGACCACGCGGCGGTCCGGGAATGCAGGAAATGCTTTCACCAACAAGCTATATCTCTGGACTCGGACTTGGCGACAAAGTAGCCCTGATTACCGACGGGAGATTTAGCGGCGGCACAGCAGGAGCCTGTATCGGGCACGTATCGCCAGAGGCTGCCGAAGGTGGTACAATTGGTCTTTTGAAAAATGGCGACAGGGTAAGAATTGATTTTCCTAATCGCAAAATCGATATCTTGCTATCAAAAGCAGAATTAGAAGAACGAAGACGCAATTTCAAGCCATTTGAACGCCAACTGACCGGCTGGCTTGCAAGATACAAACGGCTCGTAACAAACGCAAGCCAGGGCGCAGTCCTAAAATAAATATACAACATCAGCAACTGTATTGGCTTTGTAAATTGGGCATTGTCAAATGTGCTGAGAGCATCCCTGCACCAGTGCATTAGTGGCGTCAACACCTTTGCCATCATGTTCTGAAATTGTATTTTTAAAAATTGTCGGAGGTTTTATATCTTTATTTCTTGAAACTTATAAAATCTTGGTCAGGATTAAACCGATGCGTGATTTTACATTGTTGAGTTCAGACGATTTGCATTGGTTCAATGAAGGAACACATTACCACCTTTACAACAATCTTGGGGCGCATCCCATCGTTTATAAAGATGTTCACGGCGTATATTTCGCTGTTTGGGCGCCAAATGCAAAATCGGTAAGTGTAATCGGAGACTTTAATAACTGGGACATAACCAGAGACCATCTTAAACTGCGAGGACATAGCGGTATATGGGAGGGATTTATTCCCGGCGCATCGATTGGTAATCGTTATAAATATCATATCGTTTCCAGGTTTCACAGATATACCGTCAATAAAGCCGACCCATTCGGATTTTTTAATGAAGTCCCCCCCGCCACCGCCTCAATCGTTTGGGACATCAGTTATAACTGGGGCGATAAATTATGGATGGAAAAACGCAAAGAACTCAATCGCCACGATAAACCAATTGCAATTTATGAGGTTCATTTAGGCTCGTTTTTCCGTGAACACGGCAAAGAAAATCAATACCCGCGGTATGCAAAACTGGCGGAAATCCTCGTAGATTATGTTAAAAAAATGGGGTTCACACACGTGGAATTTCTGCCTGTTATGGAACATCCGTTTTATGGTTCCTGGGGCTATCAAATAACAGGATTTTTTGCGCCAACAAGCAGATATGGAACGCCGCAAGATTTTATGTATCTTGTCGATTGTCTTCATCAAAACGGCATTGGTGTAATAGTTGACTGGGTGCCTTCACACTTTCCTTGCGATGAACACGGACTTGCCTATTTTGATGGCACGCATCTTTACGAACACGCCGATATGCGCAAGGGATTTCACCCTGACTGGAACAGCTACATTTTTAATTACGGCAGATACGAGGTAAAAAGCTTTTTAATTAGCAGCGCCTTTATGTGGCTTGATAAATATCATATCGATGGTTTGCGCGTGGACGCCGTGGCATCAATGCTTTATTTAGATTATTCCCGAAAACAGGGCGAGTGGCTTCCTAATCAATATGGCGGAAAGGAGAACATTGAGGCAATTGATTTTTTAAGGCAATTTAACACCTCTGTTTATAAACATTTCCCCGATGTTCAAACTTATGCCGAAGAATCAACCGCCTGGCCTATGGTCTCCCGTCCGACTTATGTTGGAGGTTTAGGTTTCGGATTTAAATGGGATATGGGCTGGATGCACGATACCTTGCGCTATTTCTCCAAAGACCCAATCCACAGAAAGTATCATCACAACGATTTAACTTTTCGCGGGATGTACGCCTTCACGGAAAACTTTGTCCTATCTCTATCTCACGATGAAGTAGTCTATGGCAAAGGTTCAATGATTCGCAAAATGCCCGGCGATGACTGGCAAAAGTTCGCAAACCTTCGCGCCCTCTATGGCTTCCAATATAGCCTCTCGGGGAAAAAATTGCTCTTTATGGGCGGCGAATTTGGGCAATGGGACGAGTGGAACCACGAAAAATCCCTCGACTGGCATCTTGTTAAAGAAGGAAACTTGCACTATGGATTGCAACGATGGGTTGCCGATTTAAATAGATTTTACAGGACTGAACCAACGTTGTTTGAAACAGACAATTCACCCGAAGGTTTCGAATGGATTGATTGCAACGATGCCGAAAATAGCACATTAAGTTTCATAAGAAAATCCGCTGACGGCTCTCAAATTCTACTTGCCGTATTTAATCTTACGCCGGTACCCCGATACAACTACCGATTAGGGGTACCGCTTTCAGGCTGGTGGAACGAAGTCTTGAACAGCGACGCGACTTGTTACGGCGGCAGTGGACACGGCAATTTTGGCGGCGTCCCCACCCAATCAATGGGCTGGCATTACAAAAAAGATTCTATCCTGATTACACTACCACCATTAAGCGCTCTGTTTTTTAAATACGCCGGCTAAAACAGAAACCTGGCATCAGCATCCTTGCCAACGGTCTCAATGCTATCGGGTTATAACATATCAAGAGATTAAAAAGATTAAATTAACAGGGATAGATAGGAAGAATAAAATATTTTATAGGGCACCTAAATCATTAGCATAGATAGTAAAATAAAATAGGTTGTCCATAACATCAATCAGCCGTAGGCTGGCATTCTGAAACGATTGGCTTATGCCTGCTAAAATTCAAAAAGTAAGAGATGCCATTGAGGTTTTTAATAAACCCGACCGATAAAATAATTTCCGGCAATGAAGGAATTGTTGGGTAGTAATGATAAAAGATGTATATTCCATACAACAAATATTCGCTTAAAAATACAATTTTTAATGCAATGCTAATGATTCAGAATAAATCCATTACTCTTTATTTTTTGTTGTGAGATGGCTGTGATTCAAGATAATTTATCAGTCGTGTTATATCGGGAATTAGAAAAACGATTGGCGGAAGCGGCAAACAAAGTATTGCCGAGTGGTAATTATTCTTTTTCTGTCAGACCTTGCGCTGATACGCGGTTTGGCGATTATCAGACAAGCGCAGTGATGTCCATTGCGAAGGAGTTAAAGACAAACCCGCGTAAACTTGCCACAGACATTGTTTCAAAACTTGAGGTTGGTGAATGGTGTGAAAAGGTAGAGGTTGCTGGTGGAGGTTTTATAAACTTCAAGTTAAAGCCGCAGGCTATGGCGGCTGTGCTAAATGAGGCAGCGCGCGGCGAACATCTGTTTTATAATAAGGCTGATAAACCACGGACTTTTATTGTAGATTTTAGTTCGCCAAATGTGGCAAAGCCAATGCATGTCGGTCATATAAGGTCTACAATATTAGGCGATTGTCTTGCCCGAACGTTCAGGCTTCTTGGTCATCGCGTTGTTACGGATAACCATTTAGGAGACTGGGGAACACAGTTCGGGAAATTGATTTTAGGCTGGAAAAAGTATCTCGATAAGGAGGCTCTTGAAAAAGACCCAATTTCAGAGATGGAGCGTATTTATAGGTTCGTAAACGAGAGGTGTGAACAAGATGCGCAGGTTCTTGATGAGGCTCGCCGCGAACTCGTAAAGTTGCAACAGGGAGATAGCGAGAACCTTGAAATCTGGAGAAAAATGATTGAACTTTCGCGGCACGAATTTGATAAAATCTATAGCCGACTTGATGTAAAGTCTGATTATACATTGGGGGAAAGTTTTTATAATCCGTATCTTGAAGCGGTTGTTAATGATTTTATAACTAAGGGAATTGCAAGAGAGAGCGATGGCGCGGTGGTTGTGTTTTTTGACGACGACCCATATTTGAAAGATAAACCTGCTATTATAAGGAAAAGCGACGGTGGATTTAATTATGTCACTACCGACCTTGCTACGATTGATTATCGCGTCAAAACGTGGAATCCCGATGAGATTATTTATGTAACAGATGGGAGGCAGCAGTTGCACTTTCAGCAAATCTTCACGGCATTCCGCAAATGGCATCCTGAATTGAATGATAAACTTAATCTTGTTCATATCTGGTTTGGTTCAATTCTTGGCGAGGATGGGAAACCGTTCAAAACTCGTTCAGGAGATACGATTAAACTTTCAGACCTTCTTGATGAAGCTGAGGAACGGGCATTTAAAGTTGTAAGTGAAAAAAATGCGCAACTACCGGAAGAATATCGGCGCAACATAGCGCGCTTGGTGGGGATAGGTTCTGTAAAATATGCAGACCTTTTGCCAAACAGACAGGCTGATTATGTCTTCAGCTGGGATAAGATGCTTGCGCTTAATGGAAATACGGCGCCGTATCTGCAATATGCTTATGCAAGGATAAGAAGCATTTTCAGAAAAGGCGGAATTGATGAAGGATATCAAGAAAATAAAACGATAGACCTGACGGTGCAAGAAGAGATTGCTGTTGTGCGACACCTATTGAACTTTGGGCTTTCAATAGAAGCAGTGGCAAATGAGTACCGTCCAAATCTAATGTGCAATTATCTATACGAACTTGCGGGATTATTCACCCGTTTTTATGAAGCCTGTCCGGTATTAAAGGCAGGTGAACCGCAACGTTCAACCCGACTTGCGATATGCGAGTTGACGGCGCGTGTATTAAAGCAAGGACTTGAGATGCTCGGCATACAAACATTAGAACAGATGTAGACCCTAATTATGATGTTTTTGAAGTAAGATAATTTATTTATTATGCTTGTCAGAAAGTTAAATTTATCGTATTAATTAAATTTAAATAATATTTATTAAACCTGAATGTTAAATGCCAGAACATTAAAGCATCATTGGTGGCATGTGTCTGTTCACTATTTGACAGATGTCGTGCTTTTTTGTCTGGCGTTTTTGGTTGGTATTCGTCTTCGTTTTGCTGGTGAATGGAATCTATTACTCATAACGCCACTCCAATATGCACCATCTATTTTACTTGGTTCTTTAACCTTTGCTTCCTGCTGCTACATAATGGGCTTTTATTCACCACAGATTTATAATTTAAATTTGTTTAAACGGGCTTTAATGATTTTGTTGGCAATGCTTATCTCTCTGGTGGTAATGACAGGGTTTTTTTATGTTAATTATTCAACGCGCATAGGTCGCGGAATAATGTTATACAGCGGCACTATTACATTTTTGACAGTTCTTATTCATCACGGATTAATTATCCGAAACCTTCAAAATTATAAAGAGCGAATCGCCCTTGTTGTTACTTGTGAACCTGACGAGGAAGAGTTGAGGCTATTTAATGATTTTTGGGGACAGCACCTTGAACTTGTGGGAATAATTCATTCAGACAATTACAAACCTAAAAAGCAGTTTAAAATCCTTGGACCAACAAGCAAAATTCACGAGATTGTGCAACGGGAGGAAATCGACCGCGTGGTCTGCGCAAATAAAAGCTTTGCCGACTCTACATTGTATCGCGATTTTTGCGGTTTGCGTTATAGCGGTATTCTGGTGATGCCGATAATCTCGCTATTTGAGGAAGTGTATCAATATGTGCCGATTGAATTAATGAGCTACGACTGGTTGATGAACGCCAGCGCTTCTCCACAGATGATTTATATAAAAAAAATAAAACGCGGATTTGATATTGGTGTGTCTATTCTTGGCTTAATCGTTTCATCTCCGATAATGCTAATCTCAATTATCTTAATCAAATTAACCTCGCGCGGTCCTGTTTTTTATACTCAAATTCGCGCCGGCAGATTTGGGCGGCGGTTCAAGATGATAAAGTTGCGGACAATGTATGTCGGGGCTGAGGGCAATGGTGCAGTTTGGTCAGCAGAAAACGATCCAAGGGCAACACCGATAGGAAAAATTTTACGGCGATACCGCATTGACGAGTTGCCACAACTTGTCAACGTTTTGCGAGGCGATATGTCATTTGTCGGACCGCGTCCGGAGAGACCCGAGTTCATAAAGCAACTCTCTGCTGTGATACCGTTTTATCAAGAACGGTTAATGGTTCAGCCGGGAATAACCGGCTGGGCTCAGGTCAATTATCCTTATGGTTCTTCTATTGACGACGCGCGGAAAAAACTTGAATACGACCTCTATTATATGAAACGTATGAGCATATTTCTGGATTTATTTATATTGCTGGACACCGTCAGAACAGTTATACGAGGAGGAGTTAAAAAACAACACATTGGACTAAAATATTTGTCTCCCGTTAAAAATACGGAAAACAAGCAATCTGAAAATGCTGATGAAAATATTGTTTCCACTCCTCATAAATGACAACAATATCTGTAATTTTTAAAATTCTATGGGCAAAGATAACCGCACGATAGAGAGGTTGCGTTATCATTACGAAGTAGAACGTGAACTTGCTGAAAAACTTCGCCACTCAACTCGCGAACAACGAACCAATCTTTATAAAACCCTGTATGATGAATTGTTTCAACGCGTTCCTGACCACCCGCGGCTTAGACGAATAGAAAACCCGGAATCGCTTGCCCGCGCGGTGGAAGCGAGGATGACAATTTTAAGACCACTGCTCAACGACGTTGAAACATTCCTTGAATTTGCGCCGGGTGATTGTCGGCTCGCATTTGAAGTGGCAAATTATGTAAAAAAAGTTTATGCCGTAGATATTTCAGACCAGAGCGGTAAAATAAAAAATATTCCTTCAAACTTTGAACTTATTGTTTATGACGGCTACAATCTTGACCTGCCAAAAGCCTCAATCGACCTTGTATTTAGCTATCAATTTCTTGAACATTTACACCCTGACGATGTTGAGTTGCATTTACAATTGGCTTTTTCACTATTAAAAGAAAATGGCGTATACCTTATCTCCACGCCGCACGCCTTTTCAGGACCACACGATATCTCCGTTTATTTTTCCGATACACCGCAGGGATTTCATTTAAAGGAGTGGACTTATAGCGAAGTTCTTCAAATATCAAAACAAATCGGGTTCAAGCAGATGCTAATTTATAGGTTCGGTAGATTTTTAACATTAGATATTTTAAATCGTATTAATCTTGTTTTAGAATCGATAGTGGGTAAACTGCCGAGAAATCTGCAGCGAAAAATAAGTCGGAGAACTTTTAATTCCATCACCGTTCTCTTAAAGAAATGAATAACCGTAACATTGCATTTTTAACAGAGTACGACGCAAGGAATATAAACCGATGGTCAGGCACGGCTTATTTTATGAGTACCACGTTTGGAAAAAGTGGTTTCAACATTGAATATCTCGGTCCATTAAAAGAAAATTTCCTGTTGTATCTCCGTCTTTTAAATTTTTATTATAATAACTTTTCTAATAAAAAATATTTGCCACAAGTAGAGCCGTTGAGATTGAAAAGCCTTGCAAGGCAATCAAAAAGAAAACTAAAAAGGATAAATCCGGACATTGTTTTGAGCCCAAATTTATGGAGCATAGCTTATTTAAAGAGCGATAAACCTGTGGTTCTATGGGCAGATTGCACCTTCGGTACAATGGTTGATTTTTATCCAGATTACACAAACCTGTGTCCAAAAAGTTTAAACGACGGCAATCGGGCTGAGACACTGACTTTGAACAATTGCAGGTTAGCGATTTTTGCCTCCGACTGGGCTGCCCGTTCTGCAATAGAAAAGTATGGTATTAATCCCGAAAAAGTTAAGGTCGTCCCTTACGGAGCTAATATTGTCTGCGAAAGAACTTATGATGACGTTCTTAAATTGGTAGAAACCAGACCAAAACGTCCCTGCAAACTGTTGTTTATAGGAAAAATTTGGGCTCGCAAAGGCGGCGATATTGCAGTGGAAACAGCGAAAAAATTAAATCATCTCGGTTTAGAAACCGAACTAACCATCATCGGTTCGCTTCCCAAAGATGTTAAAAGTTTGCCTAATTTTATAAAACCAATAGGATTTATTGACAAATCAAAACCAGAAGGAAAACAACTGATTGAGAGACTATTTTCAGAGGCGCATTTTTTAATTGTTCCTTCCCGAGCAGAAGCCTACGGAATTGTATTTTGCGAGGCTAATTCGTTTGGCGTGCCAAGTCTTGCAACAAACGTCGGCGGAATTCCAACCGTCATCAAAGATGGGATAAACGGAAAGACCTTCCCCCTGAACGTCTCGGCGGACGATTACGCAAACTATGTGCTCAACATAATGAACAATTATGATAACTATAAACCGCTTGCGTTATCTTCGTTTAACGAATATAAAACAAGATTAAATTGGGACAGCGCTGTTGCAAAAGTTATAGAGTTAATAGAAAATATTTAATATGAAAAAGGATAAAGTTGATGCAGGGTTTGAACAATTAGAATCAATAGCATCTGGCTTTCGAGCATCGCAAGTCCTATTTACCGCAGTCAGACTTCGGCTTTTTGACGCCTTAAAAAATGGACAAAAAAACGCAGAACAACTTGCAAAAATAGTTGGCGCAGATTCACGAGGCATAACAATCCTTTGCAATGCACTTGCTGGACTTGATTTAATTAAAAAACACGGAAATTCTTACGGTTTATCATTATTGGCAAGGAAATATTTGCTCACAGATTCGCCATATTCACAACAAGCTATATGGCTGCACAATGCCGCCTTGTACGAAAAATGGGGGAAACTCTTTGATGTGGTAAAAACCGGCAAACCGATTCAATGGGATGAGGTCTCAAAAGATTTACAAGCAGATGAACAATCCTTTGCCCGAGCAATGGCAAGCACGGCGAGTTTCCTTGCCCGTGAAACAGCAGAAGCAATTGACCTCAGCAATACAAAAACAATGCTTGATATCGGAGGCGGTCCGGGAATTTATGCCATAGAGTTTGCAAAACGTCAACCCGAATTAAAGGTAACTGTGATGGATAATGCCCCAACACTTGAAGTCGCCAGAGAAAATATAAAAAAAGCCGGGCTTTTAGATAGGATTGAACTTAAACCCGGCAACGCGCTAACCGATGATTTAGGCGCAAGTTATGACCTCATTTTGATGTCCAACGTAATCCATCAATACTCAAACGAAGAAAACACCAAACTAATAAAACGCGCCGCCAGAGCCCTAAACAGCGGGGGAAAATTACTCATCAAAGATTTTATTTTGAATCCGTGCAGGACAAAGCCAATCAAGGCGAGTCTGTTTGCAATAAATATGCTTGTGAACACCGAAAAAGGAAACTGCTACACCGTTGATGATATAAAGGCGTGGTTCAAATCAGCAGCGCTAAAACCTTCCCGTGTAATTATCTTCCAATCCCCTACAAAAATTGTAATCGGAAGAAAAAAATAATTTTCCTTTACTTTGAGATTGGTAGACCCATTTTGGAACAGCAAAAGAATCAAGGCTTGGGCGCAAAAATCATTGACAAACTTGCTTATGATTTAACAAAGGCTTTCCCCAATATGAAAGGGTTTTCGCCTCGTAAGCTTAAACATATCCATACGCTTGCTGAAGCCTATTCTGACATGCAAATTGCGCAATAATTTGATTTGTGAGTGAATATTTGTTGGAGTTGCAAAATATATAAACCCAACCTGCGAAAACAGGTGGCAGGATTATAGCATAGAAATTAACATAGAGGAAAACCACGACAGTGGTGACAGAGCGATGATTTAGAAATCCAATAATGGCTCTGTCACCGCTTTGGGCGGTTTATGATGTTTTTGTATTCCGTTTGCTATCATAATGTCACCTCTTACGAGGTTCTTTTGTGATGCCAGCATTCTTGCTGGCATTTTAAAACTCCGAAGGAGTGACAGGATTATAGCATAGACATTAACACAGAGGAAAACCCCGTTAGGGGTGTCAGAGCAATAATTGAGA
>JAKPVM010000023.1 GCA_029572555.1 Verrucomicrobiota bacterium
GACTACAAAAAAAAGTTTGAAATATATGCCACGACGCCAGCGCAGGTTGCTGTTGCCACGCATTATGATAACCTTGTGAAGCTGCTGAACAAACATTGTGCTGATTATCCGATTAATAACAGCGACAAAGAACGCATAGCAGTTGCTTTGAACCTTCAATTATCAAAAGGTATTACAGGCGATTTTATTACTAATTCTGAATATGTTAAAAACTTAATAACAGCACAATGAAAACAACTATTTACATCAAAAAAACGCCCTTCGGCTGGTCATGGAACGAAACCACGGCGCAGGGTTACAGCTGGCGCAACGCACCGGATAACGTTAAAACTCATTCGGACCTATTGGATTTTTTTAAGTCCGGCGGTCACCGTGGTATAACGGGCGGTCGTCTTGATGCCCCCGCCCTGATCCTGGTCGATGCCAATAACAATGCGATGAAACATTACCAGGTGAAACTAAACAACGCCGCGGGCCTACATTCTGCATCAATCAATTTCGACAATACGAAACAAAAAAGTTTTTATACTTCGGATCTTTGGCCTGAAGCTGAACAGATGCAGTTTTTGAAGACAGCCGCGGTTCATTTACCTGATGAGTTTGATAACGTGCGCGACGCTGTCAAATACCTGGAAGCAAATGAGCCGCTTACATTCGTCGAATATAACGAAGCACTGACGGCGAAGATTAAAGACGGTATCACTGAACAATGCAAGCAGCACGCCGCAGGCACGCCAGCTGTCATTGAATTTACAGACTGACGTTAGTAGGTTTTCGTCTATCTGCCAGAACCTGTTGTGCACCAAATCACGGCAGGTTCTTTTTATATGCCTGGCATTATAGCCGTGACAGCAGTCAAACGTCAGCAATTCGGACATATCAGAATACCAACTGCACAGCGATAGTCGTTTAAAACGCCTGTATTGAAGCCGTTTTTTCTGTGACCAGGCATACAACCGTTATAACAGCCGAATAACTGCCGACAATTCAGAAACGTACAATAATGTAATTAATATACGTTATTTCTGGCAGTGTCACGTAACAGACTGAATAACAGATTAATATCTGATGTTTACAGGATTGCTTATTTAGACACAATCTAAATAACGCACAATAATTAATTATTTGGTATGTTATTATACTCTATTTCTTCACTACTGCTTAAATTTGAACT
>JAKPVM010000344.1 GCA_029572555.1 Verrucomicrobiota bacterium
CGCAATATACAACCACATAACCATGCGCCGGTATGATTGAATTTGTCGGAAATAGGAATTTGTCCGGATTTGTTTGGTCATCGGTTAACCGTATCCCTGCAAGGTCGAACGGTTCATCGCTTTCATTGTATAACTCAACAATATCCGGTGTCTTCCCGTTAACAATCAATGTCTTCTGGTTTGAAGAAAGAACTTCATTTATTTTAATCGGCGGTAGAGAAGATTTAACAACCCAGGTATGCGTCCTTGTTACACTCGCCGATTCGCTGTAAATTGCATCGTCTTGATAATATCCGGCATCATTTTTGCCAGAGACTTCAATGTAATGCGAACCATCAAAAAGACCTTCGACCACAATCGGCGTTGTGATTGGAAATTCAGGGCTCCATCCTCCATTATCCAGTCTCCATCTATAATGCGTATAACCGGAACCATTTTGCCAGCTTGATGCAGGAATACCGTTGCCACTCCTGTTTATGCCAACATTAAGCGTGAGAGAAATTAACGAAGATGTGCCGTACGGCGCGCCTGATACTGATACGCCACGCGGAATCACAGCGCCGAGGTCTGTCCCATTCGGACCAATCCCGGCAGCCGGTGAATCGGTTTTCAAGCTAAACCAACCCCACAAAACTTGCGCTTGCTCCCAATTTGTAAAATAGGTTTCGGAAAGTTGCGGAATATATTTTAGCATAGGGTCAACATTGAGGTTGCCGCCACCAGCCCCGCTCCAGCTAAATGGCATTATATTATTCGTAACAGTTACAACTGCATTGGTCAAAAATTGCAGAAGTTTAGTGGCGTCAACAATTATATTGCCTTCTATATAAACACCTGCTCCTTCAGAATAACCTTCATCTGCTATAGCAATAACGGCGCTGTCGGTATCAGTTCCACCTATATGCGTGATTTTGACCGACGTATTATTCAAGAATGTGTAAAAATTGTCCTGTTTTGCCATTGCACTGTGGTCACAATCATAAAAGATATTTCTTAATATAGTAATTTCTGAAGTGCTTCCACTATCGCTTCCACCGCTAACAGCGCTTGCTGTATCCGGGGCGCCATTACGATGACAATGCAAGAATATATTACCCTCAATCCACGCGTCGGCACCATCAAGATCAAGAATATCATCTGACGAACCCATAAATACATTTTCTATAAATTGAATGATTGGTTGAGATGGACGGTTGCCGCCTGTAAAATCAATTGCATCATTATAGCTGTTTGCCGCTCCAACAAAGTTTCTATAGAAAATGCCCCTGCCACCGGACTTTATGCCGCCTGTGCCGTGGATTGCTTCAAATGAAGCGGTTGGTGCAGGGAAATAGCAGTAGCTTACAACAAATGAAGAGCTATCAAGCGATAAATATTGCGCAGATGTAGTGTTAAAAATTATATGGTCAAGATAAACCGTGCCACCGCTGGAATGAATAGCAGTTGAACCGTTGTGTTCAATAATCGCATAGGCAATTCTTGTTTCAGGTGTCCCTGCTCCGCCATTAATTGTAATTCCACTCCACGTTTCAGTGGTTCCGGGAACCCGTGTAAACCGTATCTGCGATGTCGACGTTCCTTCGGCTATTAATCTTCCGCCACTTGCGACTGTAATGTTTACGCCAGAATCAAGATAAACCGTAGTTCCCTGTTGTATTGTTAGCGTCACACCATTATTAATCGTGATACTGCCAGTAACTCTGTAAGGTCCGTTAGCAGCAGTCCACACTGTATCGGAAGAAATTGTTCCTGATACACTTCTTGTAGAACCGGAGTCATACCAGATATCAATGTTTGTGCTGGCAAATACAACATTGTTGCTGTTCACCGATTGAATCAATACACGGTTTATACCCGGTGTAAGAGATATTGTGTTTCCCCATTGCGCATATTGCGGTGACCAATTTGCCTGAACACCATTCACAAGCACTTTTCTTGTATGTATTGCATTGGCAGCGCCATAAAGATTTATATTTTGCGCGGTCGCGCGTAAATACCCGCTCTGCTGGCTCAACGTGTTAGAAACAGTCAACTCTAATGGTATTTGAGAAAGGACAATCGCCCGGCGATTATATGCCCAGGTCTTCATATTGTTAATGGTAGTTGTATCAGGTCCAATTCCCCATCCCGTCAAAAGTTGGTCTAACAACGGATTTAAATTATCCGGATGGAAAGTCGTATCGCAAAGCCGTTTTAATTCACCATAGAATAATGGGGCAAAATTAACGTTCGTCATAAACCGACGTAACACCGGAACACTATTAGCGTTGGGATTTGGCGGATTTAACATTATATAAATTGAAGAATTCGTATTGATTGGATAGTACCCA
This sequence comes from Verrucomicrobiota bacterium, assembly GCA_029572555.1. Taxonomy (GTDB): domain Bacteria; phylum Verrucomicrobiota; class Verrucomicrobiia; order Limisphaerales; family JAKPVM01; genus JAKPVM01. The sequence goes on from JAKPVM010000344.1 coordinate 2,331, forward strand.
GAACCTGTATCGCCTTGACCAAGAATTGTATCAAAATCATGACCAATTAACACAAACCGTCTGTCTTTTGGCCCGCGGTACATTGCATAATCATCGGCTATCCCATTAAATAGAGATGTTTCTCCATAATTAAGTAATGTCCCAACGGCAAAATACCTCATCCAATAAACCACATTTACATTTGTCTGAATTGCTTGAACATAATCAGATTCATTGGCAACGCTACTGAATGCGTAACAGAGATTAATCAAATCCGTCCAATCGTTTTCAGACTGGTTCGAGGTCTTAAAATATCCGTGGTTAAGATAAGTAGTGGGATTGGTATCATAATAAGTAAGATTTGCGTTCCAATTCCCCGTAGATGCCCTATAAACATTTCCACCTTGATTATCCGGGAATAAATCATCTAACAAATCTCCATTTACCGGTTTAATCATAATAAATGTCCCCCAACCTGCGCCACTGCCCGTGCCGTTTTGCGGCGCAGTCGTGGGCGCAAGATTAACCCCATTAATTCTGTATTGAATTACATGGGCATCTGTTGCCGGTAACCCGGATTGTTGCGAAAGAACATTCCCGACAAGCGAGGCATGAATGAACTGACTATTTATATTCACAGCCTTTAAGTTATTCCAGCGATTATCGTTAGGTATATTAAGCCTATTATTTGTTGGATTTCTTCCTCTTGTTCCAGCGCCACGCACCCTAAGACTGCAATTATAACGGACCTCAGTTCCCGTCCCATCAGTAGAAACCATTGTGGTATTAAACTCTGCATCGCTTGAGCGATTAGATGGAGGGAATTGAGCCCTATCAGTGGCTGTCATCACCAATCTAACTGATGGCATCACATTTGATATGATTTCATCGTCCACCCTAAAAAGCGCATTAGCAGATTGAACCGTTGTTCCATAAGTGTTGTTTGCGCCATTTGCCTCAAGGACGCCAGCAGGATATGTGCGCACATTTCCATTAACATCGGTTGCCTGAACATAAAATTCAATGATAGTGCCGCTTGCCATCGGCGATAGCACGGTCCCATAAATACCGTCATTTGCAACGCCGTCGCCGCTGTTGCCATCGTCAAACATCTGCACAGAGCTGAAACTCGGTGGATTTTGTGAAGTATGATTGCGGTAAAATAGGGTTACATTTTGAACCCCGTCGGGAAGCTCATCGGTTACATTAGCTGTAATTATAACAAAATTTGTAGAACGCGGTATTGCCGGAATATGGGTAACATCTAAGATTAACGGCGCAATATTGTCCCTTATCACAGAATTCATTTTACCCGGTGTGCCGTATAACGTTGAACTTGTAGCCCAGTTTTGACCACAATCATTTGGCATGTTCGGATTTACTAATTCAAGCGAGTTGCCTAATCCATCTGCCGCACTAAACCATGCTACACCAGAAAGGCCCCTATCTGTAACCCTGAAACAAATTATCCTACCCATAGCAGGTGTTGCAGGACTGCCGCTAACAGTGATTGCAAATGTGCTTGTGCTAACACTGCCAATTGTGAACCTGCCATTATATTCGGGTTGGTCTGCCCCCGTAATAATAACAGCATCGCCGGATGCAAAGCCGTGTCCTTGAATTGTCACGGTGGCGGTTGAACCGCTACGGGTTATTGATTGTACAAGTTGCGCCCCGCTTCCGCGTACCCGCTGCGCCCAGTTGCCCTCCGTTGCATAGTGAACACGGTTCACAACCTCGCCAAGCGGACTTTCAAGTTCAATTGTTTCATCAGTATTTGCCAGACCGCCAGTCCAATTGCCAACTACATTCGCTACGGTAGGATAACTTGATTTAAACGAATTTGTATCGGCTGCAACAACAATATATCCACGAGCAGGTATGAAAACATTCGGGAAGGTATAATCTACACCCTTTGTAAATTTAAATCCATTTAAGTTAATTGCATTCGTGGTAACATTGTATAATTCAATCCATTCATCAGACGGCTTTCCACTGATAGGATTAAGCATAATTTCATTAATTATTACCTGTCCGGCATAAGAAACATTTTGCACTATAAAATAGACCCATTCGCCGCCGGCAAACTTGTTCGGTGGAGTTCCAAAATCCGTAATATCCTGCTCTGCATTCCATCGTACTTCAACCGTTCCATCTAAGACCGGCGCAAATGTAAATGTATAAGGACCGAAGCCGGAACCCATCACAGTTCGCGCAGGACGGCTATTAATCAGTAGGTCATCGGTAGAAACTCCGGTAACATCTTCATCAAAAGTTACTGTAATTTGCGAAACCTCAGTTAACGCAGCGCCGGGTGGCGGGGCAATCGATTTAATTGACGGAGAAATTTTATCGATAGCATGGTATGTCCAGGTTGCACCCGGCGCCGTCGCATCAAATGCGTTCGGTTCAACAGCGAGGTCGCTTATACCGTGATATGGCGACCATGCCAATCTTAGAATGCTGGCGTTTTGAACTGGAAAAGTGAATCTGTAAGTCGTTCCCATCGTTACAAGATTCCTTGCAGGAACACCGTTCATAAGTAAATCGGACATATCAACCCCTTTTACAGATTCACTGAAAACAACAAATACCATTGTCAAGTTTGAAACCACTGAACCGGGCGCCGGAACAATATTAGTAATATATGGGGGAGTTTTATCAATAAGAGTGTATGACCATATATTACTGGGTTGATATGGATTAAATGGATTTGGTGGAGTGCTTAGGTCTGTAATTCCATTATTAGTTGCCCAGCCAATTGATACTGTGCCTGCCGCTGGTTGTGGAAAATAAAACGTAAATGTTGTATTAGAACCTTGTAAATTCGTCGCCGGCGAACCATTTATTAATAAATCGGATGCATCAAGACCAGTTACCGGCCTGCTAAAATTCAATGTCAAAGAGGTAAGTTGAGTTACAACAGAACCCGCTATCGGCGTTTGACTTACCACATAAGGGACATTCGGATTCAATAATGTATATTGCCACGAACCTATTGTTGAAGAGTCAAATGCTTTTGGCACAGGGTCAAGGTCAACTATATTATGATTTGTTGCAAAACTCACACTCACAGAACCATAAGGTGGTTGCTGAAACTGGAATATGTAAACCGTATTATTTGAAGTTGCTATTACAGTTTGAGCGGCAACTCCATTTATTAAAATGTCCGAGACATCAACATTTGTAACCGGTTCAGAAAATGTTAGCGTGATTGAGTTGAGTTCATAGACTACACCCGCAGAAGGAGTTATTGAGATCATTTGCGGGGCAACTAAATCCTGGCTCGTAATATATGTATATAACTGGGCATTAAAGCCAAAATCAGTACTGCTGGAAAGATCATTATTAAACGCCTGAACGCAAAGGACATTTGTCCCATTTACAAGATAACTTGATGGGTTAGATAAGGTATAATTAATCCAGCCCGCCCCGTTGTCGTTCGGTTCATTAACAGGGGAAGATGCAAGACCATTATACGGTATATCGCCAGCCGGAACATTATATCTCAAAAACTCAACACCATTAACATAAGCAACAAAACCATCATCGCATTGCGCATTCAAAAATAAACTTGTTACAGAATTTATATTTGGAACTACAAAGGACTTTCTTAAATAGATGCTCGAATAATTACCTTGCATATCTGAAAGATATGTCCCTTGATTTGGCGCATTTGTGTAACCAGTATCCCCATAAAAGAACGGCGACGGCGCGTTTGACCAACTGTCATCAACAAAACTCAACATCCTCCACGCATTAATCGGATTTGATGCTTCATTCGTTCCTTTTAAAAATTTCCAGACAGTGTTTGTTTCAATCAATACGAATCGAGTGTCAAGGATATAACTCCAAGTAGAATTAATGGCAAGAAAAGGATTTGGCGAAGTAGCAATGTCTGTAATCCCGTGATTTGCTGTCCAGCTTATGTTGACCGTCACGGCAGATGGTTGGGCAAAAGCAAAAGTATAAGTCGTTCCTCCGCCCCTTAAAATCATTGCAGGAGAATTGTTTATCAATAAGTCTGATGCATCCACATTTACAACAGGTTCGCTAAAAACCACAGTTATTTGTGATAATGTATTCACCGTAGAACCAGCAGGCGGATCCACCGAGACGACAGTAGGAGAGACTAAATCTAAATAGTTATATGTCCACGTTGAACTCGGCGCAGTTTCATCAAATGGCAGACATGATGGGAAACCAAAATCAGTGATACCGTGGTTTGTTGCCCATGTAATGTAAACAGTTCCATAAGTAGAAGGTTGTACTACAGTAAAAACATAATTTGACCCACTGCCAGTAACACTTATAGCAGGAACCCCATTAACTAAAAGGTCGGAAGCGTCTACACCAGTAACATCTTCGCTAAATGTGACTTGAATATTTGTTAAACCCGCAACAATAAGCCCTTTTCCCGGCAAAACACTCGCAATAACGGGCGGATTAGTGTTGTGCGGCGGCTCAATTAAAATTACAGTTATCGGCTTTGAAGTTCCGATAATCCCCGACATATTCTCCACAGTAGCCACAATCGAATTTGTTCCAAAGGCAGCATTTTTCCATACAACGTTATATGGCTCAGTAGTATCTGAGCCAATTAATGAACCATTTGCATAAAATTGCACCTTTTTAATTGATTCCGGAGAGAACACATTAGCGGTAATATTCACATTTGTCCACCAGGTTAAATTGCTATAAACCGTTTGGTCTTTAGGACTTGTAATTGTAACCAATGGTGTGCCAACACCATCATAAACTACAATTGAAGCCGTCAGTGTTGATATGCCATTCATATCATCAACCGCCACCACCTTGACTGTATGCTGTCCTACAGTTGGGCTTTGCCATATAGCGCTATACGGCGGATTTGTTACTGAACCAACTAAACCATCATCAACATAAAATTCTACTTTAACCACACTACCATCGCTATCGCTGGCATCAGCGCTTAATGAAATTGATTTTGGTCCCAAATAATACGCATTATTAGTCGGACTATTTAAACTTAAAATCGGCGTCAAATTTTTAACTATTACAGGCACCCCATACAGCTCAAAATCAAAACTTATATCCGTGCTGGTTGCACTATTTTGATGTATTTCAACAGCAATTATATTTGTTCCCGACACAAACCTTGATGGTGAAACAGTTGCTGCATAAAACACCTGACCATCATCAGTGGCATTACTCGTCAAATTTGTGTAAGTTATTGTGCCAGAAGGCATATTGAACCTGCCTGCCTCCTGACCATTTATGTAAACAACCGCACCATCATCTCGCATAACCCGAATTATAAAGTTCGTGTAAGTAGATGGATCAGAAATTACAATCTTTTTCCTGAAATAATAGGTTGGGTATTTATTATTTGCGTCTGGACCATAATTGAGAACTGTATTTTCTGGTCTGCCATCTGAACTATCTCCATAGCCTAATTCAGCCATACCTTCTGCCCATGTGCTATCATCAAAATCAAGTAGCTGCCAGGCTGTTCCCTGATCAACGCCATTATCTAAATATTTCCACACGGAATTTGAAGGAACCAAAGTGTAAGGAACCGCAATATAAACAGGCGCGGAAGTATAAACAACCCCAGAATCTGCCCACCCGGTCGCCGTTAACCTATGAACCCCAGAAACTACATTTGCCCATTCTTTAGAATAGGTTGGAGTGGAAATGCCTACAATATCAGCAGTCCCAATAGATTCGTCATCTACATAAAAAACAGTATTGGTAAATGACCCCGAAGCCAAAAGCCCCATCGCGGTTATACTAATCGGGTTATAATTTACAAAACTCGTTCCATCAGAAGGAGATATGATTGTTATACCCGGATTAAGTATAGTAACAGTTGCCACCCCGGACGTTGCCTTCAAATTACTTGTATCCACCATTACCGCATAACACTGTTGCTGCCCCAATGGTAAATTCGTAATAGTCATCGAATACGGCGACTTTGTTGCCGTTCCAAGCAACGTGTTTGAACGATAAAATTCTAACCTTTGCACGTTTGCCGAAGGTATAGTCGTAGTCGCTAAAAAAGTAACAGCAGCCCCGTAAGCATAATAACTGCCATTTGCCGGCGAATTTAACACCAAAACATCACTCATAACAATCCTCAATTGAATTGTTCCAGTATTGTATGAACCTATGTATATTCTTGTGCCGCCGACAAGGATTTTATATTCTGTTCCCTCAACTGCAGTAAAAGTAACCCGACTCGTGTTAGTTCCATCCCCTATATCATTATTTTGGGCAATTACAGCTAAAGAACCAAGCGTCCCTGTATATACACCGAGAACAGTATTAAATGAACTACCGATAGTATCAATTGTAACTGTGCCGCTTGCCGGAGCCACCCAACCCCACCATACCGTTGCGCCATAACGAGTTGAAGCAACACGGCTTGGCTCACCTGTTTGAGTGGTAGCGCTCACATTTGAACCTGTTGTTGAGACATCGTACCCACTCAACATAACTCTATTTGCAAAATTATCGTTAGCCGGTTGTCCTTTAACACTATAAGCGGTTATTAAAAACGACAAAACCACAAGAAATAAAGGATTTCCCTGTCTTTTCCACAAGTAGCACCCATTTAACTTTTTAAAAACTAAGTTAGCCATTATTTTAATGACGTTCATATAAAAACTTGGTTACAAATATCAGGTCACAAGCTTTAGAGCAATTTATATACCAATATCTATAATTTGCATATTTAAGTCCTAAAAAAAACTTTTTAATGTTCAAGATTAATCATCCTTTTTCTCTTGTTATTTTTGCGAGAAATTCAGTTTTGATGGACAATCTTTGCTCAAACATCAATTATCACAAAAGTTTATATCTCCACATAAACAAATAATATTGCTATTTCTACCAAAGAACGATTATTATTGGTCTTAAGTTAAACTGTTATAATCCAATTCAATCACGTATAATTTATTTTAGTTTTTATGGTTGGCGTAGCAAGAAACAGATACGAGAGTTTTAAATTAAAGAGTGTTGAAGACCTCCAGAAGAGGGTTGAACACCTCAAACTTAATCTTGGTATAAGTCATAATATTGATAAACTTTTTGAACCTGTCCGCTGCGGTAAGTTTTTAATTCCAAATCGTTTTGCAGTGCTTCCAATGGAGGGTTGCGATGGAAAGAGCGATGGTTCGCCTGATGAATTAACGTTTCGTCGCTATTGTCGGTTTGCCTCAGGCGGTGCTGGTGTGTTGTGGGTAGAAGCCACAGCCGTGGTTCAAGAAGGACGGGCTAATCCGCGCCAATTGTGGTTGCATAAAGAATCGTTGCCGGGTTTTAAACAGCTTGTTAAAGAAACTTTACAAGCCGCAAGAGAACGGTTTGGAGATGAACATAGACCGCTACTGATTCTGCAACTTACACATTCAGGCAGATATAGCAAACCGGGTCGCAAACCAGCGCCGATTATTGCCCACCATTCAGCTTATTTAGACCTAATCCATAATCTTCCACCGGATTATCCGTTAATTTCCGATGAGGAACTCACGGAACTTGAGGATATTTATGTAGAAGCTGCGCAGTTGGCTTATGAGGCTGGTTTTGACGGCGTCGACGTCAAGGCTTGCCATAGATATCTTGTTTCAGAACTTCACGCCTCTTATACGCGTCAAAATAGCATCTATGGAGGGAGTTTTGAAAATCGGACGCGATTTTTCAAAAATGTAGTTACAAAAATCAAGGAAGCCGTGCCTGATTTTATTGTTACATCAAGGATGAATGCTTATGACGCAATGCCATATCCTTATGGATTTGGTATGAGCAAGGACGGGACAATGACACCTGACTTAACCGAGCCAATTGAACTTGTGCGATTTTTAAAAGAAACCGTTGGCGCGCCTATTGTGAACATAACAATTGGAAATCCATATTACAATCCGCATATAAATCGTCCTTTTGACAAACCAATAGTAGGGGCTACTGTTCCGGATGAACACCCGCTTGTTGGCGTTGAACGGTTTGTGCATATTGTCAAGGAAATTCAACAGAGATTTCCAGACTTGCTTGTAATTGGCGGCGGTTATTCCTATTTGCGACACCTTTTACCATACATTGCTGCATGGGCTGTTGAAAATAAATATGTTTCCATCGTCGGCATTGGAAGGATGGCATTCGCCTATCCGGATTGCATACAGGATTTAAAAGAATCGGGATTATTCAAAAGAGAAAAAAGTTGCGTCTCCTGTTCAGCCTGCACTCAAATTATGCGAGACGGCGGTAAAACCGGTTGCGTACCAAGGGATTCGGAAGTTTATTCTCCAATCTATAAAGAGGGAAGAAATGAAGCCGTTGATACAATTGTTCAACTTGCATCCGTCTGCAGACAATGCGAAACGCCGTCCTGTGTTGATAAATGTCCTGCTGCTGTTGATATTCCTACATTTATTGGGCACATTGCAGCGCGCCGATTTCGCGAGGCTTATGAGACATTGCGTTCAGCAAATATCCTTGCAACAATTTGCGGATATATTTGTCCGGCGGAAGTCCAATGCGAATCAGGTTGTTTAAATCAACACTTTACATGCGCTGTTCCAATAAGAAGGCTTCAACGGTGGGTCAGCAAACTTGCGCTTGAAGAAGGGTGGGCTTCTGAACAACGTAAGATTCCAGTTTTAACTGGCAAGAAAGTGGCAATCATCGGCGCTGGCGCAGCCGGAATTGGCACAGCTACAAAATTAGCCGAAAAGGGACATCTTGCTGTTATCTTTGAAAAAGATAATAACTTAGGCGGTGTAGCCGGTAAAACAATACCGGAATCGCGTCTGCCAAATGATATATTAAATAAAGAAATTCAGGCGGTAATAAACTCTTATCCCGGCTTGATTGAACTTCGTAAGGGAGAACTTGGTAAAGATTTTAACCTTGATGACCTTGTCAACTGGGGATTTGATGCCATAGTGCTTGCCTTTGGACTGCAGGAGTCTGTTCAGCTAAATAGCGGTGTGACGCCTTCAAGCGGTGTAATGGGCGCTATTGAATTTTTAAGTAAGGCAAAATCAGGGTATAAAGTTAACGGGACAGTTTATGTTCTTGGCGGTGGGAACACGGCTTTTGATGCCGCTTTAGTGGCTAAAACAAGCGGGGCAAAAGATGTGTTTATTGTTTATAGACGTTCGTTTAAAGAAATGCCAGCCTGGCGCGAATCTATTGAGGCGGCTGTAAAGGCAGAGGTCAACATCCTTGTGAATACAATGCCTATCGGTTATGTAGTCGATTATGAGAACAATTTGAAAGGATTGCGGGTGGTAAGAACGATATTAGGTAGTACGGATAAGAGCGGACGCCGTTCACCAATTCCAATCTCTGAATCAGAACATATCTTGCCTGCGGATTTTGTGATTGAATCTATTGGACAAACAATTGATAAAAACCTTAAATCGGCGCTTAATGGGATTGAATTTACAGATAATGACTTAATCCGTGTTGAGCCGGATACATTGCAGACTTCGCGTCCATACATATTTGCGGCTGGGGATATTATAAATGGGGGCGGTACAGTTGTAAGGGCGGTATCCGATGGTATCCGTATTGCAAAACAAATTGATGATCTTTTTGCTATGAGGCCAGAAACTATACCGCTTTTGCCACATAATAAAAAAAATTAATCACTATCATCGCATAACTGGTGAAAATCAAGTCCAGCCCCCTGATTTTTCAGGGGTTTTTCGTATTTTTCACTTTTAGAAATTTTTATCCCTTTTTCCCTCAATCAATTAGCAAACCAATAAGAATTGGATTTGTGTGTGAATATTTGTTGAAGTTGCAAAATGGTATAAACCCAACCTGCGAAAGCAGGTGACAGGATTATAGCAAACAAAATACAAAAACATCATAAACCGCCCGAAGCGGTGACAGAGCCATTATTGGATTCTCAATTATCGCTCTGTCACCCCTAACGGGGTTTTCCTCTGTGTTAATGTCTGTGCTATAATCCTACCACTATCTATCGATGGTTAAAAAATGCCAGCAAGAATGCTGGCATCACAAAAGAACCTCGTAAGAGGTGACATTATTATAGCAAACGGAATACAAAAACATCATAAACCGCCCAAAGCGGTGATAGAGCCATTATTATGGTTCTCAATTATCGCTCTGTCACCCCTAACGGGGTTTTCCCCTGTGTTAATGTCTGTGCTATAATCCTGCCACTCCTTATGGAGTTTCATAATGTCAGCCTTCGGCTGATTGATATTTTATGAATGAA
>JAKPVM010000042.1 GCA_029572555.1 Verrucomicrobiota bacterium
CTTCCGGGTCTATTGCCTTGATTATAATTTCTTCCTCCTGTTGTGTGCTTGAATCAAGGTTGTTATCGGAACCTTTAAGATAAAGACAAGATAAGAACAGAACCAATAAGCAGAAAAAATATCCACTTATCTGGCACAAATTGTTTAATGTTAATCTTGCCCGGTTCATCCAATTTATCCCGCTTAAAAAATTTTGTTATTTTGTTAGCATAAATCAGGTGGGAATTAAACAATTTTTCGCAGATATTTTAAAGAAGATTTTAAAACTGGCGCTGGCTATATATTGAAACAAGGCGTTTGAGTCCGCTTAATGTTGGTTTGACTATGCTCTATCATAACAGGATTTTTAATATGTTTAATCACCTGTTATGGATATTATGCCTGTTAAGGCCGTCACTTTTAAAACAATATTCAACATTGTTTAATTATAGTGACAATATTATTATTTTAGAGCTGCTTTCTCATCGCCCCGGTCAAAAACAGTCTCATACAACCGGTACTTATATATAGCCAGCTGCCTTCAAAAATATAAGTTAATTTCAGTCAACTTCAAACATTTTTTGAATTTGGGGGTCTCCTCATTTTTATTTAATTTTTAATAGTTTGTTTATATGTTTAACTTGTGCTTAAAATAATAAAAAAATTAGATTGGTACTATAAAGGGGTAATTCTCGAGGGGCTTATATTTGTTTTTGCTATCGTTCTGAACTATCTTTTTAAGACCGACATTTTTCATAATTTCCATATAGATGGATATTCTCTTATAATGGGAACAGCCTTTGTTTTTCCACCTTTTGTTTTATTTATTGTACTGTCAAAAACCGATTTAAAGCCGTTTAAGAAGATTCAAGAAATTCTGGATAATATCATTAATTATTATTTTGGTTCCTGTTCAATTATTAAACTTGCCACAATTTCATTAATCGCCGGATTGAGTGAAGAGGCTTTTTTCAGGGGTTTTTTGCAAGCCGTTATTGCAAATAATTTTGGAGAATTTGCTGGTATAATAGTTGCAAATTTAATTTTTGGGGCGCTTCATCTAATCACTTTGACTTATGGAATCATTGTTTTCTTTATTGGTTGTTATTTAAGCGCAATTCTGCATTACACGGATAGTTTATTTGTTTTGATGTGGTGTCATTTTGTATATGATTTCTTTGCGTTGTTATATCTTCGGTATTCTAAAAAATAATATCGGCGTTGATGACAACGCCGATTCTTCAATTATTTTATCATCAAAATAATTCTACTGTTGGTCGTATTCGCCAAGTTCTCGGATCCAGATATTTCTAAATCTTACAGGATTGCCGTGGTCTTGTAATACGATTGGACCACGCGGCGGTTGTGGTCTGCCATATTTTGCTAAGGCGTGATGCACACTCGGTCCTAAATACTCCTTTTTATGATGTAATACGACGCCGTTTAGAATAACCGTTACATAAGCGGGCTTGGTAAGTTTTCCGGATTCATCCCAGCGCGGGGCTTCAAATATAATGTCATAGGTCTGCCAATCGCCTGGTTTACGTGCTGCGTTGACAAGCGGTGGCCATTGCCCATAAATTGCGCCAAGGTGTCCATCAGCATAGGTCCTGTTCTGGTATGAATCAAGAACTTGAACTTCATATCTCCCGTAAATCAATATACCGCTGTTTCCTCTTTCCTGACTACTACCCTTTACTACAGATGGGGTTGCAAATTCAAGATGAAGCTGAAAATCGCCGAATTCGTCCTTTGTCCTTATGCTTCCTTTTCCATTAACTTCCATATAGCCATTTTCAATCTTCCAGCCGGCTTGTTGTCCTTTATCATTAACCCATTTTGATGTGTCTTTTCCATCAAACAAAACAACGGCATCCGACGGCGGTGGCGCCATATCACTGAATCTCTCGCCTGGAGTTACCACACGCGGTTGGGGTCTATCGGCGTCGTGGACTCGCCATTTTTGTCCTGTAATTATTGGCGTGTCGGTATAACCGACGGGGGCTTCGCCGGCAATACATAAGCCACCCAATAATAACATCCCAAAAGTTTGACCAAATAAATTTTTCATAAAAAAATATATTGTATAAATTTCGCAAAATTTGCAAGAACAGATTTTTGTTCAATCAGGAATTTGTAGATAAGCGATTACCGTTAATTTTTCGATTTTTTATCAGTTCCAGGAATATCCTCGGAAGTAATTCTTCTGGCGCCGCCTCGAACGTAAATTCTGCCATCCTGGTCTAACCACAGTCTCGGTCTTGAAATAGTATAGTCGTGAGTTTCTTTAATAAATAGACGTCCCTCTGGACTAAATACGGAATACCTGAATGCCTTGGCGCCAACCTGATAAAGCACATGAAGATTATTAAATTTATCAAGATTTGCTTCTGGCTTTCCGATTGAAGTCAAGTTTCCCATATAAGTCATTTTGTCAACTTTATCTTCACCTGCATTGCTTAATCGGAAATAGAGACGGAGATGGTCCTTAAAATTTGCAAGCAACAAGGTGTATTTTTTAACTTCGGGTGGGTTTTCTCCATCCGCAGATGGCACCCCAAATTCTTTTTCCCATATTTTAATACCCGTAACAATATCAAATGTTTCCTCTTTACTTGTGAAAACTTTGTCCCATCCTTTAATTCTGACATTAGCTACAACCGTATATCTATCTGGGGATACGGCGTTATAACAAGGCTGTATATCAACGCGAAGGATTCCTACTTCTCCGCTCTGGATTGAAAAGTCTTCCTGTTGAGGTATTTCAGCATCTTTTGGGATTATACGGCCGGTCTTTGTTTCCATTGTAAAATCAAGCCAATTATCGTCTTTTTTAAAGTTAAGTGTTTGTCCAGAAACATTGCTTATTTTAACCACTGCAATTATTGGTTCATAAGCAAGATATTGTTGTTGTGGAAAAGAGAGGTCTACCTGGATTTGAGCAAATGTTACGATTGAACTACATACAGTTATAATAACAAAAAAAAATATTTTTAAAAATAAATTGCTAAACTTTGGAATAGTGTTTGTCATAATTATGCTAATTTATTTTCTGATTCTAATTTTTTAATCTTTTCTTCTAATTCTGCTACTTTCCGCAGCATCTCAGGTAATTGTTGCATACATATAAATATTCTTTTCATTTGTCTATCGGGTTGCGCTGGTATTCCCATCCATTTTTCTCCTGATGGGACGTTGTGCATAAGACCGGACTTTGCCATTAAAACTGCGCCATCGCCAATTGTAAGATGTCCTGCTATTCCCACCTGACCGGCAAGCGTTACATAGTTTCCAAGATGTGAACTACCTGCAATGCCAACCTGCGCCACCAAAATACAGTTTTCACCAATTTCAACATTATGCGCAATCTGGACAAGGTTGTCCACCTTTGTTCCTTTTTTAATTATGGTTGACCCCAAAGCGCCGCGGTCAACCGTAACATTTGCCCCCAATTCTACATCGTCTTCTATTACAACGTCGCCAATCTGCAATATTTTGATATATTTAGCCCCATCAAACGCATATCCAAAGCCGTCAGAACCAATCACTGTGCCAGAATGAATTCTTACTCTTTTCCCGATTTTAACCTTAGGATAAAGTGTCACATTTGGATATATTATTGTATCCTCGTCAATTATGGAGCCTTCGCCAATAAAGTTATTGCCTTTTAATATTACGCCGCGTTTAAGAACGACGTTATCTTCCACAACGCAAAACGGGCCGATATAAGCAGTGGAATCAATAAAAGCAGTTTTAGAAATAATTGCACCCGGATGAATACCGGGTTGTGGATTTGATTCCGGATAAAACAATTCTATTACCTTTGCAAAGGCTACTCTTACATTTTTGACTTTAATTAATGTTTTTTTATCGGACTTAAAATCCTTATCTATCAAAATTGCTGATGCGCCGCTTTGTAATGCCTGTTCAAAGAATTGCTCTTTTTCAGCAAAAGTTAAATCACCTTCTTTGGCATTGTTGGCGGCTCTAAAGCCAGTCAATACGACCTCTGGATTTCCAATCACTTCGCCATTAACAATATTTGCAATTTGAGAAACTGTATAAGGCATTGATTCCCCTTTTTAAAAAAGTTTAATGTTGTTTAATAATTTTATTATTTTTCCCGAGTACAATGACGCGTGGTTTCCAATCTTTTACCTGTTCTAATTCAATTTCAGCAAAACTCATAATGATAAGCAAATCACCGACTCGACCCAATCGAGCAGTTGCGCCATTAAGGATTATTGCGCCTGAACCGCGTTCGCCCGGTATTGCATAAGTTTCAAAACGTTCACCAGTTGCCATATTGCTGCATAAAATTCGCTCATAAGCCAACAGCCCTATCTTTTCCATCAGGTCAATTGCTATGGTTAGGCTGCCTTCATAATCCAAACTTGCTCCTGTTACGGTTGCGCGATGTATCTTTGATTTCAATAATGTAACAAACATACAAAATAATTATAAACTATTGGTATGGCTTTTCAATAGATACTTTTTTCTACGAATCTAATAATAATGCTTGAATCAGTTTTAATTTTGTTTAGTCTAATACTATATCGTAGAGCAAAACTACAGTAGGTTTGCTTAATAAAACAAAATAACTATAACTATAAATAAGATATGTCAAATAGACCCCTGAATGTTGGATTAATCGGAGGCGGAAAAGGCGCATTCATCGCTCACCCTCATCAGAGAGCGATTCACTTTGATGGCACACGACGAGTTGTTGCCGGCGCATTATTCCCCGATCCCAAAATAGCATTGGAAGAAGCCGCAAATTGGCCATATCCAATCAAAGGCTACGGCTCTTATGACGATATGATTAAGGCGCAAGCCTCTTTGCCTGAAGAAGAACGGTTGGATTATGTGGTAATCGTTACGCCAAACCATGTTCATTTTGACCCGGCAATGAAGGCTTTGAAAGCCAACATCCCCGTGTTCTGCGAAAAGCCGTTGACGGTTACCCTTAAAGAGGCTGCTACGCTCGTCAAAGAAGTCAGGAAACGTAAAATCCCATTTGGTGTTTCGCATACTTATTTAGGGCATTGGACGAGCAGATTTTCACGATTCATTGTTCGTAGCGGATTGCTTGGCGATATTAGATGGGTTGATTCTTACTATTTGCAAGGATGGCTTGCCACAAAACTTGAAGATGCAGGAGTACAGGGCGCCTCATGGAGAACAAATCCTAAACTCGCTGGCGCAAGCTGTTGCGGAGGCGATATTGGGACACATGCCTTGATGCAGCTGCGTTATGTTACAGGTCTGGACGTCACAAAAGTTTCGGCGCAAATGGAAATATTTGTTCCGGGAAGAAAACTTGACGACCACTTTACTGTATATTGTGAGTTGAGCAATGGCGCAAAGGCAATGGTACGGGCATCGCAAATTTGTCACGGACACAAGAATGATTTAGGAATTGAAATTGTTGGAACAAAAGGCACCTTGCGGTGGCGCCAGGAAGATCCTGAATGCCTCATCATACATTTGCCGGGGCAACCGGACAGAGTTTATTGGCGTGGTGCTGTTAGTCCAAAAGATGGATTCCTCGGTGATGTGCCGCAGGAACTCCTTGCCGAATCTCTAACTCCATCAGGTCATCCTGAGGCATTCCACGATGCCTTTGCCAGATTACATAGGTGTTTCGAGGCGGATGTTCGTAAATGGAAGGCTGGAAAGTCGTTCTCTTGCGACGGCTCAAAATATGCCACAGTTGAAGATGGCTGGATGGGTATGGCATTTATTGAAACCTGTCTCAAAAGCAACACAAAGAATGGCGGATGGGTTTCAATGCCTAAGAAGATATAAGTCAGTAAATATAATGTTAAACGGACGCATAGAATTTATGCGTCCGTTTTTATTTTTGCTTCGGTTTTAATGCGGAGTAAATAATAAAAAATTAAAGAATTAACCGATAAATTCAACCGATAAAAATCTTCAAGTAATCAATTTAATGGATTAATTTGCTCAAAAAACTTTACCTTCTGAAACATCTGTTTATTGAATTATTGCGCCGGCTTTACGCATTTCACAAATTGCTTTTTCGACATCGTTTAAGTTTATACCTTTACAACCTTCGGTTATTAAATGGGTTTTATAGCCTAAACTTATTGCTTCAAGCACTGTATATTTTACGCAATAATCGGTGGCAAGACTCACAATATAAATTTCATCAACTTGATTTGTCCTGAGCAAATCATCATGTTTAGTGCTTTTTTCCGAGCGTTATCAAAAAAACGCGCTGTAGCTATCTATGTTCGGGTTTGTTCCTTTTTTAATAAAGTGCGTTATTCGGGTTTTGTCTAATTGTTTTGAAAGTTCAGCGCCATAAGTGTTTTGGATACAATGCGCCTGCCAGAGTATTTGTTCTACGCCTGTGAAGTATAATCGGGAAAATCAGTGGAAGGGTAAATTATTCAAGGCTTGCTTTTTCTAATCTTGGGGTTGTTTACGAATCTGTTCCATACGCCATTTTCGCCATTTAGACCGATGTTTTATTATCCAGTCTGTTAGCGCCCATTCAAAACCGACGTCGTATCCTACTTTTTGCGATTCAAGATACTTATGCTTCAAGATTTCATCGCGTTCAGCTTGAAACTCACGATAAAGCCTTAAATGCTTCACATTTCTGAAATCCGTTAATTTCGTTTTTTCTTCACTAACCATATCTAAATTTGACGCAATTTTATGTTATTCCAATAAGATAATCAATAGCAAAAGTTAAAATTCTACCATTGACTAATTACAAAATATTTTTATTCTATTAATAGCGAGCCAGCATAGCTCAGCGGTAGAGCAATTGTTTCGTAAACAATAGGTCGTCGGTTCAATCCCGACTGCTGGCTCCACTTTTTCAGATTCCATTCTCAATTAACCGTCTAAACTGCGCAAATAACGGCGTTGAATCATGTGGACCCGGCGAGGCTTCGGGGTGATATTGCACACAAAATATTGGCTTTTTCTTATGCCTCATTCCCTCTACTGTGTTATCGTTTAAGTTAATTCTATCAACTTGAATATCGTCAGAAAGAGACTTTGGATCCACAGCAAAACCGTGATTCTGCGATGTTATTTCAACCTTCCCAGTAGAAAGGTCTTTTACTGGTTGGTTTGCGCCGCGATGTCCAAATTTTAACTTAAACGTCTTTCCACCAAAGGCAAGTCCAAGAATTTGATGTCCAAGACATATACCAAAAATTGGTATCCCGGTCTTTATTAAATCTGCAATCGATTTAATAGCGTAAAGTACTGCCGAAGGATCTCCGGGTCCATTGGATAAAAAGATGCCAGCCGGTTTCTTGCTCAATACATATTCTGCAGAAGTAAATGCGGGGACAACATGAATTTTAAATCCGTGTTGACGAAGCCGCCGCAAGATATTGTATTTTGTGCCAAAATCGTAAGCCACAATCGGGATGTCGGCTGGTGGAAGCGGTTCAAATATTTCGCATGGATTTACAGACTCTCCTCCCGTCACAAGCCTAAAATTTGCGCTCAACCTATCTTCTGAATCCCAATCAAAAGGCTCTTGATGGGTAACATCTTTTACATAATCAAATCCGATAAGCCCCTGCCAAGAACGCGCCTTCTGGACTGCCTCTTCATCTGTTATATCTTCTGTAGAAATGAATCCGTTCATTGCACCGCGAACACGCAATTTTTTTGTAAGAGCCCTTGTATCTATCCCTTGAATTGCCGGGATATTGTTTTCTTTTAAATATTTATCAAGACTTTTTTCAGCCCGCCAATTGCTGACAACCGGCGAAAGTTCACGAATAACAAAACCAGAAATGTGAGGGCGCCAGGATTCAATATCCAGAGAGTTAATTCCGTAGTTTCCAATGTGCGGATAGGTCATTGTGACAATTTGAGCCTTATATGACGGGTCTGTTAGAATTTCCTGATACCCCGTCATTGAAGTATTGAAACAGACTTCGCCGCACGCGCTCCCAGTTGCGCCAAACGGATAGCCGTGATATACAGTCCCATCTTCAAGTGCAAGTATCGCCTTTTTCATTTCAACATTAGCCAGTAATGTTATATACAATCGGCTTCAAATCAAGGGGATTAATATTATTTTATAATCTATTAACAATCTTGCCGGAAACTATCGTAAGTATTGCGCGTCCTTTTAATTTCCAACCACCGAACGGACTGTTTCTTGATTTGCTGGCTGATTCGTTAAGGTCAAATACCCATTCAGTATCAGGATTAAACACTGATACATCGGCGACCTTGCCAATTCCAAGCGTGCCACGGTCTAAACTAAATATTCGGGATGGGTTTATTGTCATTTTCGCAATCAAATCGGATAGCCCAAGTTTTCCAGTATGATACAAACGCATCAGGGATAAAGATAGTATGGATTCAAGTCCAGTAACTCCAAAGGGCGCATTGTCAAATTCAACCTCCTTTTCGTACAAACAATGCGGTGCGTGGTCGGATGCAATTATATCAAGCGTCCCATCAACAATGCCTTCTATAATGGCTTTGCGGTCTTCTTTTGAACGCAATGGCGGACTGACCTTAAAATTAGTATCGTAAGAATACCAGAATGCAGAATCAGAAAAACCGACGTCATCTTCAATTAATTCCTTCCCATCATCGCCCCAGAATTTTTCACTCCCGGCGATGGCGTTATCTGTCAATGTAAAATGGTGTGGACAAGCCTCTGCTGTAATTTTAATGCCTTGTTTTTTGGCTTCTCGGATAAGTTCAACGCTTTTTCTTGAACTGATGTGCTGACAATGTACCTTTGCGCCTGTTAATCCTGCCAGCATTATATTGCGAACTACAATCATTTCTTCGCCAATTGAAGGCCATCCGCGCAGACCAAGTGCAATACTCCAGTAACCCTCGTGCATCACGCCGTCGGTAACAAGCGAATAATCCTGACAATGGTCTAATACAGGAAGGTCAAACATTATAGAATATTCTAAGGCGCGACGCATCAGTTCATTGTTCTGAACGCAATGCCCATCATCAGTAATTGCAACAACGCCTGCCTTTTTCAATGAACCAATCGGCGATAACTCTTCACCGGCAATACCCTTAGTAATTGCGCCCGTAATAAAAACATTGACCATTGCCTCGCGAGTGGCTTTTTCATGAATTAGAGCCACATTAGCGGGGTTATCAATTGCGGGATTTGTATTTGGCATACAAACCACGCTGGTAAAACCACCGCGCGCTGCGGCTCTGGTACCTGTTTCAATTGTCTCTTTCGCCGATTGTCCGGGTTCTCTCAAATGAGTATGAGAATCAATTAATCCGGGACAAACAACAAGTCCTCTGGCATTTATTTTTTCAACTTCCGAAGGGAGATTTATATCCTGTCCAACACCACTTATCTTTCCATCAATAATTAAAACATCCCCCTGAAAATCCAGATTATTGGCAGGGTCAATTATTCGCCCACCGAGTAATGCGATATCGTTCATCAAACTGAAAGATTACAAAAGAGTTATTGACAAATCAAGAAACTCTAATAATATTTTTTAATGATTGCGGGTGTAGCTCAATGGTAGAGTTCCAGCCTTCCAAGCTGGTCACGCGGGTTCGATTCCCGTCACCCGCTCCATTATTTTATAGACTTCGGTATTCGGATAATCAATTTTTAAGTTTGTAATAAATTCAAATAATTTGATTACAACAACTTGTATCGGTGCATCTATAAAATAAAAATCCCGACAATGTCGTCGGGATTTGAAATATTTAGCGATAGCTTTTATTCAACTATCATATCGGCAACTGTTGCGCCAGCTGGAATAAAAGGCAAAACGTGTTCTGTATAAGGAACAACCACATCAAGCACATAAGGTTCGCGAGATTCAAGCATCCGTTCAATCGCCTTTGGTAGGTCGCGTTTATACATAACCCGTTCGCATTTGATTCCAAACGCAGTACACACAGCGACATAATTTGGATAAATGTCCCTTCTATCTTCCGGATCGCCAAGATAGGTATGTCCTCTGTGCCCATTATAAAATCTGTCTTCCCATTGCGCCACCATTCCGAGATGTTGGTTATTCATTATCATTGCCTTTGCCGATATTTTTTCAATATATGCCGTAGCAAGTTCTTGAATATTCATTAAAAATGAACCATCGCCATCGATATCAATCACCTCTTTATCCGGTCTTCCGACCTTTGCGCCAAGCGCGGCGGGGTACCCAAACCCCATAGAACCAAGTCCACCGCTGGTAATAAACTGTCGGGGATATTTAAATTTATAATATTGTGCACTCCACATCTGATGCTGTCCTACGCCGGTTGCGATTATTGCCTCGCCTTTTGTGATTTCATATAACTTTTCAATCGCCATCTGTGGAAGAATAACCTCCTCTTCTTTATCCTGAAGATGGTCTCTTATATGTTGCGACTTCAACACTTCTTCCGTAACTTTATAGGCAAATTTTCCTTTCTCTTTCCACTCGGCAATCTGGCGATGCCATTTATCATATTTCTTCTTTAACGGCTTTTTGGAAAGGATCCTATTTAATTGTTCAAGGGCATATTTAACATCGCATAAAATTGGATATTGAACGCGGCGATTTTTGTTATGTTCGGAAGAATCAATATCAATATGAAGAATCACACCGTTCTCGCAAAATTTATCCACCTTGCCTGTTACGCGGTCATCAAAGCGAACACCAAGCGCAAGCAACAAATCCGCGCCATCATTTATCTTAATCATTGGTTCATTCGTATTTTTTCTGATAGCATATTCGCCGTTCACTGCCCAGTTAGCGAATGCCGCGCCGTGCATCCCGAGCCAACGAAGCGAAAGCGGATGGTCTTCGGGAAATGCGCCAATCCCCATCAATGTTGTTGTCACAGGAATGCCTGCTAATTCTACAAACCGTCTCAATTCTTTGGACGCGTTTGAAGAAATTATTCCGCCACCGCAATATATTACAGGTCGTTCAGACTTTTCTAACAACTCTACAATCTGCTCAAATACAGATTCATCTGCCTTCACATCGGGGTCATAACCGGGAATATCCATTTCCACATCCCAATTCGGCGTCGTTACGGCTTGTTGAATGTTTTTTGGAAAATCAATTACGACAGGACCCGGCCTAGCAGTTTGGGCGATATAAAACGCCTCTTTTACTATTCTGGTAAGGTCGTTTACATCTGTAACAAGATAACTATGTTTTACAATTGGCAACGTCACACCGAACACATCGGTTTCTTGAAACGCGTTTTTACCAATCAACCACTTAGGAACCTGTCCTGTTATTGCGATAAGCGGAACAGAATCCATATAAGCGTCTGCAATTGCAGTTATAAGGTTCGTTGCGCCCGGACCGCTTGTCGTCATACATACACCAGCCTTACCTGTTGCCCGAGCATAACCCGAAGCAGCAAAACTGCCACCCTGTTCATGACGAGGAAGGATAGTTCGTATCCTGTGTGAACGGGTCAAAGCCTGATGAATCTCCATACTTGCCCCGCCGGGATACGCGAATATCGTATCTACGCCCTCGCGATGAAAGGCTTCAACAAGTATCTGGCTACCTGTCATCTGTTTGCTTTTTATTTCGCCTGATTTACCGTCTTTCTTTTTTAATGTTTTGTTCATTTTTATCTTCCAGTTTTTGGCTGTTCGTCGTGGGTATAATAAAAAACCCACGACCGTTTCCAGCCGTGGGTTCTTGTCTATAATTCTATTCCCTTATTACCGACAAGCACCTACGGCGCCGTCATTAACGACGACGACAACCAGTAAAGCCTGTCGGATATTAATACCCATAATCAAAATATAAATCAAATATATTAAATACGTTAAAACTGTCAAGCAATTATCTTAAAATTATTTTGTCAACAATTTTGTCGTCGTTCAACGATTAACAATATTTAAGTTTAGCCCTGATTTTTTAGCGAGTTTAAAACAATAGAAGTTATATGCAATGGAATGTTCCCGTTTCTCGTCAATTATGGTATATTTGACAAAAGCCAAATTAAGCGATGAATATAAATCAACCGACGGATGATTATTCTTTATTTGTGATGCCACAGCGAAAATTGCTGGTGGTTCAGACAGCAGATTGTATCCGAGCCGCAATCAAAAACGGCGAATGGAAAGATTTTTTACCGGGTGAGATTGACTTGTGCGCTTATTTAGGTGTTAGCCGAACAACGCTTCGCAGCGCTATAAAACAATTAGAAAGGGAGGGGGTAATCAGTTCAAGTCAAGGACGACGACGTAGAATACTTGTTCAAGCGAAAAATAAATTACACTCATCTAACAAAACTGTGATTCTTCTTTCCCCGGTGCCATTACATCAAGCCCCGCAACAGGCTATTTACTGGATAGATGAACTAAGGGAACATTTGCGTAAGGCTGGATTTAGACTGGAATTTTTGGCGCGTCCATCTTGTTATCATCAGCAACCAGAGACTTTTTTGAATGAACTTTCACATAGACATCATCCAATAGCGTGGGTTTTGTACCGTTCTACGGCAAAAATGCAACAATGGTTTTCTGAACGGAAACTTGCATGTGTAATTGCAGGCTCGCGGCATATCGAACTGGAATTAGTATCGGTGGATATCGATTATCGTGCTCTATGCCTGCACGCGGCAGGCTTATTACTGGCACGTGGTTATGAAAATATTTATTTAATAATTCCAAGCAGCGGTCTTGCCGGGGACATTGAGAGTGAACACGGGTTTCTTGATGGCGTCGAAAAGTATGGAAAGGGTAAATTCAATGTAGATGTACTTCGGCATAATGGCATGCTTGACGGAGTAGTGAATTGCCTCGAGAAAATATTTCCATCACAAACATCCGTCGGACTTCTTGTTGCTAATCAATATCATTCTTTAACCGCACTGTGTTGGTTGATGCAAAATAAACTTCGCGTTCCTTCTGAGGTCGGCATTATCTCTCGTGATAACGACGTTTTTTATGATTATGTAATCCCGAAAATGACAAGATATATGGTTAATCCGACTCTATTTGCAGACAAAATAGCGCGTATGGCTCTCAAATGCGCAAGTGGAGAACTGATTTCGTCTCGCGATTGCCGTGTGATGCCAAAGCTAATTCAAGGGCATACAATTAAATAGGATATAATCTTCTGTCTAATCGCTTGTATTTTTAATGTCTTCTGGGAGTAATCTTCTCTACGGTGCTCAAAAATATGTAAAATAACACACTGTAGTTAGATTCGTAGGTTAACAAATAAACCATTAGATACTTGTATTAAAATAATACATGTTAGTTTCGCTTGTTAATCCGCATTTAAAAATTAGTTTTATCTTAGACCACTATAATGTGTAGCAGATGTTGTCGCTACAAGTATGGCGTTAAAAATTAAAAAACTAAAAATTATGAAAACAATAGCCAAGATACAAGGCGCGTTGCTGGTTCTATTCAGCGTTTTTATGATGAATATCCAAGGCGCAGTGATTATAGAATATAATGCAGGAACTGCTGGCAATCCAGCCACGGCTCCTGACCCAACAACATCCGAAGGAGGAGGATGGACATTATATAACACCGCTGATGTAAATTTTGCATGGGGCGGAGTATCT
>JAKPVM010000046.1 GCA_029572555.1 Verrucomicrobiota bacterium
CGTCAATCCTACCTGACTTAACAACCACAGGGTGTCATTGCGCTGATAATTCCGGCATTCCATTGCGTCTCAGCTTTACCCGGAATAGTCCCGTAGTCAGAACTGACAATCTCAACCCCTTAGCGTCTATTTCCGCCACCTTACACAAACAATATCATTGGCAGGGTGTCGAATTTTTACAGCTAACATAAATGTTGCCAACCTTTATCAGAGGGACGATTTGCCCTCGACACTGGGTGCACCGCGGGGCGATAAACTCCCATGTGCTTTAGCATCCTGCCAAATTTCATTAATTTCAAAAAACTTCTGACAAAAGGGCGGGACTCTCACCCGCACCCTAACCCCAAACCTACCCACAAAAAACCAGCACTAATATAACAATAATTGATTAACAATAGTTATATCTATATTTATTTTTATCAACAAATTATAAATTGAAGTTTATCCGGTTAAACTCCCCTTCTTACGAAGTATGAAGCTTATCTCTCCGTAGTCGCCTATGTTCATCTTGTCACCCATTATCTTTATGTTTGATTAAACCATCACGGAAAGCGCGCGCCCCCTCTTTGAATCCTAACCATTCCCCCCGTTCGAGTTCTTTACTTGATTCACAATTTGCGACATCATCTGCCTTATGTTCAATATCTGCATCCGTCACCTCTTTCATCTTGGCTTCGTGATAGGCTTGCATGGCTCGGATAACTTCATGCTTAAAATAAATATCTCCTATTTGCCAATCTCCGTCTAATTCAAGATTGTCCAGTATTTCTTCTGCAAGTTTGTCTGTCATGGCTTTACTTGTTTCGTTTGATTATTTCGTCTTTCATAACCCTAATTCGTTTTTTAAGTCATCTAATTTGCTTCTTAATATTTCAGCAAAATCATGCGACAAATCTGCTGTCGTATAAGGTTCTAATGGCGGGGAAACTGCCGGACATTCATCATTTAACCATTCAATCAACTCCCTATATTTCTCTATCCGCTGATTCCTTGCTTGAATTTGAAGAGTTTTACCAAGAGTGACCTCATCAGCGTATTGCTCCATAGATTTAATCACAGGTTCGAGAAAAGCCCTTTTAACGTGTTCGCTTCCTTCCTTATGAGTCATTACGAAAAACCCATTATCTTTTAATATTTCTACGGCCGTTTTCATGGCTTAAAATATCTTAGTTGAATCAAAACATGTACATTCAAACCTTGCTTGTTTTTCATAAACATCAGTTTCGATCGTTTCATCAGGACTTAAAACCCACAACAGAGCCTTTCTTGCCATAAGGTATTGCTCTATGCGAAAAACATCAATATCATGCCATTCGCTGC
>JAKPVM010000047.1 GCA_029572555.1 Verrucomicrobiota bacterium
GACGCGTATTCACGCTGTTTTGCTTTGCCTTGATTCCTTTAACGGGGGGAGTATAATTGACAATAACAACGTCGCACACATTGCGTTGCTTTGCCTTGATTCCTTTAACGGGGGGAGTATAATACAAAATTATAACTCCCTCCGTTAGTTTTAGTTACCAAAATTGTAGTTGTTCAGGCATTTGCTCTGGTTTAACTTTTTTTATTGGTTTACCATACAGAACATAAGAATTTTGCCATTGTGTTCTTGTAATAAAAATTGCCCTGACAGCGCCCTCTTCTGGCAATTTTTTTTTTAATCGTTCGATGTGAGTTTCCTGTCTTGCAAAGGATACGCAGGAGCGCACATATACGCTTAATTGGACCATCAGGAATCCATCATCAATCAGAAATTTTCTAAAATCTGTTGCGGCTTTGCGTTGTTTTTTTGTCAAAACCGGCAAATCAAATGCGACAAGCAACCATCCCATTTTTATGTTTTCTGGTTCCATTGTTTAAGGCTAATCGGGGGATTCTTCCATTTCTGGAAGATAATCTTTATTAATAATCCAGGGGCGATAATAGTTTGATTTTTGTTCAATTATAGCGCGCCTAAATCCCCTTAGTACCCCTTCAATACAACCCCGTATCTCCAATTTAAATGAAAAATAATCAACTCGTTCAATTGTAAATCCTGTTACCCATTTTCGAAATTCTTTCGTTACTGCCAGTTCTGAAATGTTGGGATTGTTTTTTATCCACTGAATTACGCGATAATCAACGCAAGGTCTAAACGGCTCCATTAAATCATAAGCAAGCGGCGCTCCTCGTTCTCTTGGCAAATGAGAAATTCCAAAAATTGGGTCTAATCCCAGAGCAAAAAGATTTTGCAAGACCGATGAAAGCAAAACGGCGTATCCATAATTTAACAGGTTGTTCAAGCCGCTTCCGGAACTGTTTCTTCTAAAAGAGGAATCGTTAATTATTGCGGCTATTATTTGCCAGTAGACTCTGGAACAGGCAGATTCTTTATTTTTAATCAGTCTAAATGCGGTTTCTTTTAGCAATTCCAGTTTTTGATTTTCAGGTGCCAACTTTTGACATAAAGAGAGCTGGTTTTTGCACTTTGCGTCTACTGTTTTGCGCCACAATTTTGACCTGAACTTATCCGTTGTTTTCAAAAGGGCTCGGGTTAAAATTGTATCAGTTGAACGGTTCGCTGGTATTAAAATGCTAACGGGTTTAAACGCCTCGCACAAGATTAGAGAAACTCCATTTTTAGCGGCTTCTATAATTAAGTTGCTGTGTATTGTAGCAGAAAAACTTGTAATTACAATCGACGCAACATCTTCTATGGGCAAACTTTTTGTTCCTTCGTCTGTCCTGCAAATAAGTTGCCCATCTTTGCAAGTTATAGAGCATTGCGGAGAATTTATGTTGACGATATGGAATGACATTCTTTTATATAATTGAAACCTGTATATCGATTTTTCATTATTGTAATTCCACCTTTTAGAATCGTTTTAAATAAAGCAGTATCTTTTATAAAAGGTTTCGTTAGATCAGAGTTAATGAGATAATGTTTAATTATGTACAGATACAATCCAGATTTTTTATCTTTAATCGATAATACTTTCCAAATTCCTTTATAAGTTCCTGAGTTAACTTTTATGACATCGCCTTTTCTGATAATTCTTATTGGCTTATCTCTTTTCTTTAATTCATTTACCTGAGTGATAATATTAAATCCGCGAATTATTTTTGGCTCTGGATCCAACGCTAACCCGTAATTATCGCTCACAATTTTAACTGCTTTCAGTTTTTTGAGTTTTCCTGTTCCGCCTTTTGGTTCAAGCCCAAATAACTTAGATTTTTTGCACAGGTCGTATTTCCACCAGAAATGTTCGGTTTCATAAAGAATTTTCGAAGGCTTTTGATTTTCGTTTCCTTTCCGCGCCCTACACACAATTAAGGCTTCTTCATCTTCTTTACCTGGTATTTTTATATTTTTTTTCTCGCACCATTTCTTTAATTTTCGCGCGCTGGGGTGCGTATCTTCAATGTCAACAACACGCCATACGGTTTCGTCAAGTCTTGCGCCGCTCATATCCTTTGGTATATGCTGCATAACACGGCATTCGCACAGTCTTTCGGATATTTGATTTTTAATCTCTTCCGGTAATTCTTTTAAATATAAATTGTTGTTTGAATCAAACTGAAAGATTGAATAATTGCTTAGTTCATTTCGTTCATATTGAGTTAATTTTTTTCTGAGAATAAGTTCCCAAATTCTTCCGTTGTTCGGGATAAAATGAGATGCCAACGCCAGAGTACAGGCATCAACAGCATGATGAAGATGTGTTATATTTCGTATCTCATCTTTTTTCCGTACTTCGCCATTTTCATCAATTATCTTTGGCACTGCCTTGCTTAAACATCCCATTATATTCCAGAAATAGCGCGCAAAAACCGTTATAGATGCAGGCAGGCTTACTATTACTGGTTTTTGATTACAATTAGTAAAATACTTGCCAATGATTTGCGCTGACAATCTGACAATTTGTGAGGTTTGAGTTAAGTCGCGTGGCAAAAATTCCTCCGGTGTATATTCTTTTAGTAATAAATAGCCTTTACGCCGTTTCTTCCTTTGCTGGTCTTGTGGATGACCTTTTTTATCGAAATTATCAACTAATTGTTTATACCGATTTAAGGTCAAAATATTTTTCTCCGGCATCCCAGGAATTTCTTTTCCCTCTTCTTCTTCAATGAATTGATAAGCAAGCCGTTGCCCCTTCCATCTGTTTATTTCGGAAAATGTTATAACCATAGAATCCAGAGAATTAGATGGTCTCATTGATTGCGGAATTATATGGTCTAAATCCACCCGTTTAAAAACAAGGTCTTTTGGCTCATATACAATTCCAGTGTAAGGGCAGGTCCAATTTAAATCCATTGCAATTCGCGCCTTTCTTATGAGAGAACCCGTAATCTTAATTGGTTTTCCATTAATTTTTACATCGGCAAGTTTTTCCGCTAAATATTTTTCTACATCTTTAAAATTACTCATCCTTTTATCTAACTCTATCTTGATTTCCTTTGCTGTCATACCAGAAAAGTCCCTCAAATCACGATTAACTTCGATTGTAACTTTTGAAATTCTATTATTGTCGCCGTTGGCATATTCGGCAATTATGTCTCTCAATAATCGTTCCAGTATAAGCAATCTATGGCGAACCAAATGGTTATTGGTTCTTTTTGAAATCTCCATTTGCATTTCTTTTTTGCGGACTTGTTCAGAACGGAAAATACAACCGCCTTCTTTTCTTGGGTCTTTGCCTTCAAGCACTTCTTCATAAGCTTTTTGCAAAATCTTTCTCGAATACGGTGCCCTTCCTTTTAATACCTTAATTGATTCGGAAGGTATAAAGGTGTTTGATAAATTATCCGCACTACTGGCTGGAGAGTGATTGATTGCTTTGTCAAATTCTTCTAACAAATTTTTATCTAATTTTTCAACCTGTTCGCGAATACTTTGCAATGTTAATCGTTTTCCTCTCCTCCACTGCCCTTTAAAACGTTTTTTAAGTCTTTCGGGTAAAATATGCCAAAATTGTTGCACCTCCTTTGAATTAATTATTTTCTGTGCTGAATCAAATACAAGCGCCTTTTCCATCTCCTCGGTAAGAAACATTGTTGAAATATTAGTGGCAATTACTGGATTTCTTAAAGAGGTCGCGTCTTTATTAACAGTACTGACTGCTTCATGAACCAATTTTCTCAATCCTTCTTTAGTCAAAGTACCGGCTTCGTGCATTTTTTCATCGATATATTTTCTCTCGTCCGCTGTCAAAGGACGCGGTGCTTTTAAGATACCATCTTGAACAGTTATGTTTGCCAATAACATAGCCCATCTGAATCTATAAAATTCGACGCAGTTTTTTGATGGCAATTTTTCTCCTGTAAGGGGGCAGGTATTAATGATTCTATTTTCAAAGCGCGGTAATAATTGTCCGAATAATAGTCCCCCGCTATAACGGGAAGGTAATTTAATTGAAGGGCATTCAATTGTTTTCCATGCCCGTTTATTGTCTCCAGTAAGTGTTTCAATTAGTTCTTCATTAACTCCTTTTAATTTGCCAATATGTTTTTGAAGTATTGTACGCACCTCTTTAACGACTATATCTCTTGGAAAAGCGGCACCATAACCTTTATATCGGACGGTTGAAGAATTTTTTTTGTCGTTTAGATAGTCTATCCCTAAATCTTTACAAATAGTCTCTGCCATTGATTTAGTGCTATATTTTGCCATCAATTCCCTAGCTGCTTGCAATCTCTCATTATCCTCTTTTTCTTCCTGGTGTTCGACATTTTCAGCCCATTGTCTATTTTCATCGTACCCTCGATTATGCGCATACCAGCGAAGGACGCACCACAATTCCTGCCAATTCAAAAGTCTTCGGTCTGCCAATACTTGCGCGGCAAGTTTCCATGGCCAGGCACAATTAGGAGTTTCTTCTTCGCTTAAGATCTTTAGATGTTGCAGTAATAATTTCATTCTTTTAATGCGCTGGCGAGTGCTGCGAATATGGCGACGTTGACGCCTATATTCTCGCCTTTTTTTGGCAAGGCAAGAATCTGCCTCGAACGTAACAGCCCCGCATCCCAATAATTCGAAAGAGGAAAATTCTTGTTCCAACTCCCCATTGTTTTTTCTGTTTTTTACAATTGCCCAACCTATTGAACTGTGGCCAACATCAAATCCAAGTTCCAGATTCCTTGAATCATTACTATTTTTTTCCATAAAATTTTTCTTGACTTAAGTTTATAAATATATGAAATTTGATGTGGAATCAAGACAAAGTTAGATGACGCAGGCCGAGCCTCTATCCGCAAAGCGGATTACGCCGGAAATCAAAAAGCGTTATTTTAAACCACGGGAATTTCCCGTGGTTTTGTTTTTAGATTAAGTAAAGCCTACTCACTGATAAAATGTTCACAATAAATTCGGATAAAACAAAGATTTATAGGATTTTTTATTTAACAGGGATATACAGGATTTACAGGATATTTTGCAAAATGAACAAGATACAAGATACAAGATACAAAGATACAAGATACAAGAATGCAAATAATTAAACTCTATAAATCCTAACCAATATAATGATTTTGCTGACAAGGTAATTGACGGTATCCCAGTAGTCTAAATACTATTTTTTTCTGGGTAATTTTACAAGACCCAGGGTGCTCGCATAGGACGGGCGAGCATTTTGTTTGCTTCGTCGTCGTTTATAAATTTTTCATTGGCAGCGTCCCATTTTAAAGGTCTGCCTAATTGTTCGGCAATGTTTCCAATATGCGAAACGGTTATGGAATGGCAAGCAACTTCGGCATCGCTTGCGTTTCTGGTTCGCGTTTTAACGCTGTTTAAAAAGTCGGTGTGATGGTTTGTGCTGTAGTGCAGGTGAATTTCGTTTGGTTTGATTTTTACTTTCATTAACGATGTTGGTTCGGTTTCAAAGACTTCACGGCTAACTTTTACTACACCTTTTGTTCCCACAAACATAATCCCCTTGCTCATTCCGGGAATTGATTTGCGTTCAACGACGATGTTTCCGGGGTAGATATAGGTTAGGTGTTTAAATTTTTGACCGTCCGGCGGGATGACATCGGACGGACCGCTATCATCCATACCGAGTCCCCATTGGACAATGTCAAACACGTGGGCGCCCCAGTTTGTCATATCGCCGCCGGAGTAATCAAAATAAGCCATCCATCCGCCAACGATTCTTGAGTTGTAAGGTCTCCATGGCGCAGGACCTAACCACAAGTCCCAATCAAGCCAATCCGGAACGGGTTCAGCGGGTAAATCACAATGACCTATGCCGCCTGTTACATCCGCGGCAACGGTTTTAATCTCGCCAATGTAGCCGTTACGAACAAGTTCGCAGGCAAATCGGAAGTTATTCATTGAACGTTGTTGTGTGCCAATTTGGTAAATTACTCCGTATTGTTTGACTGTGTTTGCAAGAACACGCGCCTCATAGACGGTTAAAGAGACTGGTTTTTCCGAGTATATATCTTTTCCAAGTCTCGCGGCATAAGCACCGAGGTAAGGGTGCCAACGTTCACCAGTGGCTATTAACACGAGGTCAATGTCTTTTCGGGCAAGGAGTTCGCGAAAATCGCGGTAAACTGCGCAATCGCTGTTGTTGTATCTTTGATCTACAATTTTCTTTGCTCGTTCAACATTGTTTTTATTGGCATCGCAAACAGCGATAACTTTTACAGAAGGCTGTGAGATAAAGCCGCCTTCTGGCGCCCAGATTCCGCCAGCCATCTGGCGCGTGCCCTGCCCACCAACACCAATGCAGCCCATATTTAGGCGGCTATTTGCTGAAATGGCTCCATTCATACCAAGCGCAGAGGCTTTTATTATTTGCGGGATGCCACAGATAAATGCAGTCTTCTGGATAAACTTACGACGAGATTGCAAATCCGACTGGAAATATTTTTCTCTGTTTTTCATTTTAAAATGTTGATTATTTTTTAATTATTACTAAAATTGTAAAAATATGCAACCACAACCACAAACGCAGCAACAAATACCACAGCGGTGCCTGCAAGAGATATTTTGCGAAAATTTCAAGTGCCCCGTTGAAGAATATGAAGAGCGTCTTTTCTGGATGTGTTTAAAACCAAACGTCATTCTACCGACACGGATAATTTGGATATTTTATCGAAATTATTTTTATAACGATATTGAGATGTTACGTCAATTAGGTAGGACGTCCAACACGCGGGAATTGAGATATGAAATCGAAAGTTTTAGACATCATAATCCACCGCGCGGATTTATAAGAAGGGATTTAAAGATAAGAGTTTCTGGACGGAGATTGTTAAAAATTGCATCAAGGCTGTTTGGATTAGAAGCCGCAAGGCACGCAAGAAGTTTAAGGATTTCGCAACCTCCCACTGAATTATCAAAAACAACAACAGATACTACGCAGGAACAGTCTAAAAGCCCTGAAATTCAAACCCCACAGAAGACTCAACCTTCTCAATCAAATACATAATAGGCGATGCGGTTTGATTAAATATTTGGCAATCATTATTTAAATTGTGAGGTTGTTGTGGAATTAATATTGCGTCAGCCGAGTTCATATTGACTCGGTTTTTGTTTTCCGATTAATATTCAATTATGAACGGGAGAAAGGTATCAGTTGTCGTCATTACATATAATGAGGAACTAAATATAAGAGCATGCCTTGAGAGTGCTAAATGGGCTGATGAAATTATAGTTGCTGACTGCTTTAGTTCAGACCGAACAGCCTCAATAGCTGCTGAATTTACTGATAAGATATTTCAACATAAATTTTCTGGATTCGGAAAACTTCGCAATGAGGCGGTTGCTCATTCATCAAACGATTGGGTATTCAGTTTGGATGCTGATGAAAGGTGTACTCCCGAACTTGCCAGAGAAATCCGCGTTTTACTAAGCGAGGAACCGTCTGCTGCAGCATATTTTGTCCCGAGAAAAAATTATTTTTTTGGCAAATGGATAAACATTGCGGCTGGTATCCTGATTATCGTCAGACACAATTATTTGACCGTCGTCGGATGAGATATAAAGATGCCGATATTATTCATGAAAATTATGAAGTGGATGGAAAGCGGGGCTATCTTAAAGAACATGTTATTCATATTTCATTTCGCAATATAAAACAATTTTTAGATAAAATGGAAAGGTATTCATTTTTGATGGGCAAACGGCTTGTTGACAATGGAGTAAAATTTCATACTCATCAACTTCTAACCCATCCGATATTCACTTTTATAAAGATGTATTTTTTACGTTTAGGATTTTTAGATGGAATACGCGGTTTTATTTTGTCGGGATTATATGCCTATTACACCTATATTAAATATGTCAGGATTTGGGAATTAACAAAGACC
>JAKPVM010000063.1 GCA_029572555.1 Verrucomicrobiota bacterium
ACCGGGATGGAGTTCGCCAGTGAAATGGTTGTAAAAGCCTCTCTGTTAAAAATGCGCGCCTGCGAGGTGCCAACAACGCTCTCTCCGGATGGTCGTGGTCGTCCACCTCATCTTCGCCGTTGGCGCGACGGATGGCGACACCTTCGGTTTATGCTGTTATACAGTCCGCGCTGGTTGTTTTTTTATCCGGGGATTTTCCTTATGATTTCTGGTGTCCTAATTTCGCTCTGGTTGTTGCCATCTCCTCGTCAGGTTGGAAAAATGGTTTTTGACATACATACCCTTTTATACGGTGCCTTTGCGATACTTGTCGGTTATCAAATTTTACTATTTGCAATTTATACAAAAATCTTTGCAATAGCCGAGGGTCTTTTACCGCAGGATGAAAAGTTGAATAAAATTTTTAAATACATAAACCTTGAAATAGGGATAGTTGCGGGAACGGTTTTATCAGTTGCAGGTATAGCGGGATCGGTTTATTCAGTTTGGTTCTGGCAACGTTCCGGGTTCGGTCCGCTAAATCCATCTGAAATGTTAAGGATGATTATCCCATCAATAATTGCTCTTATGCTCGGGATACAAACCATTTTCTCAAGCTTTTTCCTTAGCGTTCTTGGAATGAAACGAAAATGAGACTACTGGATTACATTCACGGACAACTGGTTTTTAAACGGCGAGTCCGGGTTTTGAGTAGTTCAATCGCTAAATTGACACCTCAAAATTCAACAATACTGGATATCGGTTGCGGCGATGGGCTAATCGATAAACGAATAATTGAACAACGTCCCGATATAAAAATCACCGGCCTTGATATATTGGTCAGAGAAAAAACATTTGTAGAAGTCATTAAATTTGATGGCGAATCTATACCATTTCAAGATAATCAATTTGATTGTGCAATGTTTATTGATGTCTTACACCATACAACAGATCCAATGATTTTGTTAAAAGAGGCGAAGCGGATTGCAAAAAAATTTATTATAATAAAAGACCATTTAAGAGATGGTTTTTTGAGCAATGAGACATTGAAATTAATGGACTGGGTCGGCAATGCTCGGCATAATGTGGTTTTGCCATATAACTACTGGCAAAAAAAACAATGGGAAAAGGCGTTTTTTGAACTAAATTTAAAACCAATAGCCTACAATACAAAACTTAATTTATACCCTTTCCCGATAAATATGTTTTTTGAACGCAACCTGCATTTTTTAGCGCTCCTTCAAAAGGCTGATTAACAGTGATATATGCAAGAAAAAATTAATATCAAAAGACGAAAACGGCGTATAATTATACTCTCTTGTTATTTTCTTGCTTTATTGGCGTTTTTCCTGCTTTGTTGCGAAATAATTTTGAGGATAAAAGGCTTTAAACCATATAAACCAGTGGAACTTTTAGTAAAGATTGAACCGGGTGGCAAACTCTTTTGTCCGGACTCTGATATTGGATACACACATCTGGGCGGGAAATTTAAAGTAACATTAAAAGATGGTTATACATTTGAACTAACGCACACAACTAATGGATTGCGGGCTACTCACCCAATAAATGAAACCACAACAAGAAAAAAATCTATCTGGATAATGGGATGTTCATTCACCCATGGATGGTCGCTAAATGACGACCAGACTTATCCCTGGTTAATTCAAAAGGAACTGACAAACTACGTTGTCCTAAACTTTGGAGTTAACGGCTATGGCACGGTTCAATCGCTTTTCCAGTTTCGCAAATTTTTAAAACAATTACCAAAGCCGTCGGTAGTAGTTGTGACTTACGCTTATTTTCACGATGAACGAAATACATTCTTGCGTTCGTGGCGCAAGGCTATCGTACCATACAATAAATTGGGCTTAATTTCACCGCCTTATGCTCGCTTTGACAAAAACGGAAACCTGGTATTTTACCAGAACCCAGCTCAATACACAGAATTCCCATTTCAACGGGTCTCGGCATTAATGCACTTTATTGAGCAAAAATATGACGACTATGAAGATATAAAAATAAAAAGCCACTCTGTATCCAAAGCAGTAATAGAGACCTTCGCAAATGAATGCAAAACCAATGGTATCGATTTTGTCCTTGCAAGCATAACACGAGGAAAAATAAACGCCGATGTCATCGAATTTTGCAAATCAAAAGGGATTAAAACGGTGGATATTTCTGTCAGTTTGAGCGAACCTGCAAATCGTAATCTCCCTTATGATGACCACCCGAGCGCGCTTGCTCATAAACAATATGCCGATAAATTGATAAACTATCTGAAAAGCGAAGTGTTAAAAGATTGAACAAAAAGTTTTCCTATAATTGCGCTATGGCAATCCAGTTGGATACTTCGAACTTGCCTTGAAAATTTTCTATTAATCTTTCTACCGCATCCTTTGATTTTAAAATTGCAAAAACTGTTGAACCGCTGCCCGACATTAAAGAAACAACCGCGCCGTTTTCATTGTTGAACTCCTTATAAATTTCAAGAATAGGATATTTTCTAAAAACCGGTTTTTCCAGAACGTTGTAAAAATAAGGGGCGGCTTCTTCAATGATTTTAGTTTTCAAAACCTCAACAAAACTTGCGACGGATTTGGATTTATCGGAATAAACCTCGGGGAACTTTGATAACTCGCTATAAGCCCATTTAGTTGAAACGCCAAAACCGGGATAAATCAATAAAATATAACTACCTTTAACCGATGAAAGTTGCGGGAGTCTTTGCAATTTTTCACCCCTGCCTGTGGCAATTGCAGGTTGATCATCAAGGAAAAATGGGACATCCGAACCTAAACTTGCGGCAAGATTAAAAATAGTTTCAGAATCAAGCGGAAACCCGAATAGTTCATTTAGCCCGAGCAATGTGTTAGCGGCATTTGAACTTCCCCCACCAATTCCAGCTGCTACGGGGAGTCTCTTATCAAGATAAATTTGCACACCTTGGTTTATTCCAAGCTTCTTTAGAAAAGCATCCGCAGCCCTATAAACAAGATTTTGAGAATTAACTGGGAGCGACGGATTATTGCAGGTCAG
This sequence comes from Verrucomicrobiota bacterium, assembly GCA_029572555.1. Lineage (GTDB taxonomy): Bacteria > Verrucomicrobiota > Verrucomicrobiia > Limisphaerales > JAKPVM01 > JAKPVM01. Next base: position 3,016 of record JAKPVM010000063.1, read on the forward strand.
ATTGATTCCACTTCCCTTTTTATCAATAGTCAGATAATCAAATAATGGGACAGGATAAAAGACCGTTTCGATTTCGTGAAAGCCATCAGGTCTGCGTCTAAGAACATTGAGAAACAGATTAATTTTACAGCAGGATGCCCGTGTTATGCTCATTCACACAGTTAAAATTCAAACAGATAATTTAATTATCAAAAATTCTAAATCTACTTCCCGGGATAAATGGAGCAACATCGCCACCGGCGAAACCGAGCGAAGTATCAGGGGCGAATGTTTGGTCTTCAATCAAATTAGGTTTGTAGCTATCAGGATAAACAGGATGCGGTGAAATTTTATTGGTGAACACCGGTCCATAACTCGGGAATGGGAAGGTTACGATTTCATAAGCGCCTATCAAAGTCCTTGCGACACTACGGTTAAATCCTCTTATAAATCCGGTAGTATATGCTGAATCTGTTCCTTCCCACAAAGCAGTCTGTTCAACAGAGCGTCTGATTTCACCCATCCGAGCAAATTCGGTAACATTGGTTATGCCACGACCAAGTTTCTTTTCTGGACCAGAGCAACCAGACGCAATAATGATTGCACTAATCAGAACACATAACATATTTAATTCTTTTTGCATATCTGATTAAAAGTTATTAATATTTCCTCATTTGTAAAGCCTTTTTATTTATCCCCGATAATTTTTAATTATGCAATCATTTTTTTTAATCGCCTATCTAAATTTGTGCTTATCTTCATAAACCTTTTTCGCTATTGCAAATCTATTTCTATATTGCAAACATAATTTGATTTTGACGGATTTCAGAGATACCGCTTAATTGATTAAGATAAATATTATATGTATGAGAACTTTGATTAAATATTTAGTTAATTCAAATTCTCCTATTGAATCTGTTGTGGTTAAAGGGTGGGTCAGAACCCGACGGGATTCAAAAGGATTTTCTTTTTTAGAGGTAAATGATGGTTCATGCCTTACTAATTTGCAGGTAATGGCTGATGCTAATACAGTCGGTTATAAAGATATTTCTCGTTTTACAACAGGCGCATCCGTTGAAATTTACGGTTCTCTGGTTGAATCCCCTGCCAAAGGACAAAAATGGGAACTACACCCGACAGAAATTAAATTAATTGGTCCGGCTGATTCATCTTATCCTTTGCAGAAAAAGGGACATTCGCTTGAATTTTTAAGGACTATAGCTCATTTGCGGATTCGCTCAAACTTGTTTGGTGCTATATTTAGAACCCGCAGTAAAATCGCTTATGCGGTTCACAAGTTTTTTCAAGACAGAGATTTTGTATATGTTCACACACCAATTATTACGGCAAGCGATTGCGAAGGCGCAGGTGAAATGTTCAGAATTACTACATTGAAGGGTAATATTGACGAGAACCCGCAAGCCGATTTCTTCGGAAAACCGACTTATCTAACAGTAAGTGGTCAACTTGAAGGCGAAACATTCGCTTGCGCATTTTCAAATATATATACATTTGGTCCAACATTCCGCGCTGAAAATTCCAATACTGCCCGCCACTCCGCCGAATTCTGGATGATTGAACCAGAAATAGCCTTTTGCGATATAAACGGCGATATGAACCTTGCCGAAGAATTCATTAAAGAAATGGCTCGTTATATGATTCAAAATAATAGCGACGACTTACAAATCTTTGAAAAGTTCGTGGATAAACAAGTAAGGGATAGGCTTAAATTTGTTATTGAACGACCGTTTGTTAGAATTCAATATGTTAAGGCTTTAGAAATTCTTAAAAATTCAGGGAAGAACTTCGAATTTCCCGTTGAGTATGGTGCAAATCTTCAAGCCGAACATGAGCGCTATCTAACCGAAGAACACTTTAAGTCGCCTGTTACGGTTTATAATTATCCACGAGAAATCAAGCCATTTTATATGCGCTTGAATGAAGATGGCAAAACCGTTGCTGCAATGGATTTGCTTGTGCCCGGCATTGGCGAAGTAATTGGCGGTTCACAAAGAGAGGAACGACTTGATTATTTATTGGAGAATGTGAAATACCACAAACTCTCGCCGGAAAATTATTGGTGGTATATAGATTTACGAAAATACGGTACTGTTCCACACGCAGGCTTTGGTGTGGGCTTTGAACGGCTTTTAATGTTCCTTACCGGTGTATCAAACATCAGGGATGTTATTCCTTATCCACGAACGCCCGGTAATGCTGATTTTTAAAAAATTAGCCCGACTGGTTCATCGCCAATCTGGCTAAAAGATTATCCCAGAATCATTAGGAAATTGATTCGCCGACCTGGAATCTCACAAAACGTCTTACGACAATTGTGTCGCTAATCTCTTTTGCGATTTTATTTATGTGTTCTTTAACGCTAATTTCGCCGTTTTCTCTTACATATCCCTGGTCAAGCAAACAATATGATTGATAGAATTTTTCAAGTTTGCCAGCCACAATCTTTTCGATAACTTGGGGCGGTTTATTCTTGACCTGTTCAGCGGCAATTTCTTTCTCTTTTAAAAGCACGTCTGCTGGGACATCCTCGCGTGAAACCACAAACGGATTTGCGGCTGCGATTTGTAAAGTTATGTCCCTGACAAGAGTCTTGAATGTATCATTTTGAACCGTCTCCTCTTTGCCAGCGCCAACTTCTACAAGCACCCCGACCTTGCTACCTGTGTGGATATATGCGGCAACAAGACCGTTTCCTTCCACTTCATAACGAGCAAAGCGAGAAACCTTGATGTTTTCACGCAACCGATTGAACGCATCAAGCCGTTCGTTTTCAAAGTCAGCCTTCGGGTTTTCCGCCAATTTTTTAGCCACAAGCTCGGCAAACGCCTTGAACACCTCGTTGCGAGCTACAAAGTCGGTTTCACAATTGACCTCAACAAGAACGCCAATTCGCGCACCGGGTTGGATATACTGGGCAATAACGCCGTCACGCGCCTCGCGTCCAGCCTTTTTAGCAGCCGATGCAATCCCCTTCTTACGAAGAATCTCAACTGCCAGATTAATATCTCCTTTTGCCTCAACGAGCGCCTTTTTGCACTCCATCATACCAACGTTTGTCATCTCTCTTAATTTTGCAACATCACTCGCAGTAATTTCAGCCATAGTGTTATACCTTAATTTAGTTTATCAATTAGAAATGTCTTAAATTATGCCGTCTGCTGTTGTCCTTGTTCTGTGGATTCAGTCGGCGTACCTGGAGCATTTTTAACCTCCGCAGTCTGAACAGGTTCTTCCTTAGTTTGTTCGACTATTGGTTTTTTCTCTTTTTCCTCTTCAACGCGTCTTTTTGACCTGCCAGACTCAAATTCTGCTTTTGCAGAAATCAATGTCTGAACGATAGGATTAACAATCGCTTTTATTGAACGAATTGCATCGTCATTTCCAACAATCGGATAATTAATCAAATCCGGGTCGCAATTAGTATCTACAATTGCAACAATAGGAATTTTTAAGCGATTAGCTTCGGCAACAGCATTGTGTTCTCGTTTCACATCAATAACGAAAATAGCAGCCGGCAATTTCTCCATACGGCGAATGCCTTCAAAATACTTAATTAAACGGTCTAATTCTCTCTTGAGCATTGCTTGCTCTTTTTTGCCGTAATTATTAATGCTGCCATCTGTTACCATTTTTTCCAGATGCATCATCCGCTTAATAGAATTGCGGACAGTAACGAAATTTGTAAGCGTTCCGCCAAGCCATCGTTCAGTAACATAATGTTGACCGCACGCTTTTGCGGCTTCCTTTATTGTCTCCTGGGCTTGCTTTTTTGTCCCGATTAACAAAATTTCTCTACCATTGAGAACTGTTTTTCTCAAAAACTCGCAAGCCGCCTGTAATTGAACAAGCGTCTTGCTTAAATCAATAATATGAATACCGTTTCTGGCTTCGAATATGTATTGTTTCATTTTGGGGTTCCAACGTCTGGTTTCGTGCCCAAAATGCACTCCTGCATCCAATAGTTCTTTTATTCCAATTTCAGTCATTTTTTCCTTTGCTAAAGCCTGTGAAAACTCACAGACCATCCCGCGGACACGGGATTTAAGTTAGTTGTTGTTATAGTCCCCAATGCCACCGCGGCATCGGATTTTTAAGACCGTTTAGTTATTTATAACAAATAACTCAAGGCATTTAATAATATATCATTCCAAATCCATTGCAACATTTGATTTTTGAGGCAATAAGGTCCTCAATGATTTAAACCAAATAGATTCATTTGTTCCCCAGATTGTTGTAATTTCGGTGGATAGAAAGTTCCGATAATTATCCAACTTCCATATTGTAATACAGTTCCGACAAAAAAATATGTATCTTTTTTTGGGGAACATATTTCATCAAGAAACTTTTCTTTAACCTTCTTTAAACCTTCTTTTTCTCCATAGCTATCTCTCGTCCTTCGAAACAATTCCATTACTTCCCAATCTTCTATCATCATTTTATGGCCTTTACAATTTGGTTCTTCACAAATAAATATATACGAAAACTTATAAGGAATTTTTTCGAGTTGCGAAGGATGATTTTTATCAAATAACCGCATTTCGGCTAAAGCATATATTTGTTTAGTTGTCCATTGATTTGAAGTTTTCTCCCATACAAAATCCTTCACCTTTTTAGGTTTTATAACCGCAAGTGAAATATTGTTCTGATTCTGGTTATGTTCCAACCAACACATTATTTTAGTACCCTTAGCTAATACATATTTTTTTCTCTCTGCCCAATTATTCTTTGTATCGATAATTTTGCTTAAAATTTTTATATCACTTATGAGTTTATAACTTTCAGGTCTTGGGTCTTGTTTTGGTTTTTCCACATCAACTTCAATCCATTGGTATTTTTTATACCATTGAGAATAATCCTTAAATCTGTAATCAATTGGGTAGAGCCTTATCCAGCTGCCATCTTGTTTTACTCCGGCGGTGCATACAATTTCTCTATATCTTGTCGATGGTGTAGGATATGTTTTTACAGTGATTAATAGTTCAATTTTTTCCATTGGTTTTGTTGGATGTTATAATTTATAATTGGCAAATCAATAATCTTATTAATTTTTTTTGCCAATCTTAACCTATGGCAATCTTCGGGGTTCATCTCAAAGCACATTAGAACAGTCGGTTGCTCTTTAATTATATCACACGCTCTATCCAGATAATCCTTTTTCACTTCTAATGATTCCAGATAATGTTTCCATAACTGCTCCTGAGAAAATATTTTCCGATATTTCTCCTCAATACCTAATTCTGGAATTCCTATATATTTTGTGCCAAACTCGGGCAAATACTTATTAAGCCAGTAATAATTGAAACCGTATTTATACGAAAGCGGTTTATTACGCACATCCAATACCGTTTTTATTCCCTTTTCAATTAAAACATTGATAAACATATCAATAGATAGATTCTGATAACCTATCGTATAAATAGATATTTCTGCGGACTGTCTTTCGACTTTGGGTTGTTTAACAAGCAATGAATTTTGACTATAATTGGGATAACCTTTATATATAAAATCCAATAAATTCGTCTCATCAATACTTTTATATTTAACTGTGGTCTCGCAAACTTCCTCCTCAAATTCTGTTTCAAATGAAAATTGCCTTATGATGTCTTTGTTTATAGAGATTGACTTATCCTGCATTTTTATCCAGCCATTATTTTTAAACGCCCTTAAATCTTTATCCATTTCAAATGAATAAGGCCCATATTTATAAGGAACAAAATTATAAAAGTTAGTTTTTCTATTTAATAATTTTCTACTCAATAAAAAAGCAATTTTAAACACCTTCAATCTTGAATACTCTTCATTATCCAGATGGCTAAAAATATCCAACAATATCTTCTGTTTCCAATTAAGGTTTGGTCGTCCAAGTTTCATTTATTTAGGTTTTAAAATGTTTACTTATTTATTTTTAAATCATTTAATTGATTTACAAAACTGTCTATTTCCTTCGAACACTTTTCAAATTTTATTCGCGTTTCCGGATTTTGCAAATTGTCATCGCCTTTTATATCCTTAAATAATTCATTTAAACGTGTTTCTATTTGTTGCTTTAATGTTTGACTGGTACTGTTTGAAGGGCAATACTTTTTAAATTCATCTATTATTTTAGGATCATAAAAATAAGTACATTGAGATTTTGAAGAACGAGGATTATGAATTCTTTTCAATGCAAATTTGTTTTCAGGTCTAATTCTTAAATATTTTTTAAGTTTTTCGAAATAATTATTTTGAATATGCGGAATTTCTTCTTTTACCTTTTCTTTTAATTTATTATAAGTAAAGATGAAATTATCAGGCACTCCATCTTGTATAATATTTCTATCTTTAAACATAACA
>JAKPVM010000079.1 GCA_029572555.1 Verrucomicrobiota bacterium
ATGAAACAGATTTACACAGATAATAAAGAAATAATTTAACAAGGATAGATTAGATAAAAATCTTGTCCCTTGTATCCTTGTTTATTCTTATAAAACATCCTCTCTATCCATTTTGTATCAAAATCTGCGTTAATCCGTTTAATCTGCGTCATCAGCGTTCTTCCGTTCCAAGGATAAACCAAACCCGCAAAAGCGGGTGACATTATGATAGCAAACGGAATACAAAAAATCATAAACCGCTGAAAGCGGTGACAGAGCCATTGGATTTCTAAATTATCGCTCTGTCACCCCTAACGGGGTTTTTCCTCTGTGTTGATGTCTGTGCTATAATCCTACCACTCCTAACGGAGTTGCAGAATGCCAGCCTACGGCTGGTTGATATTTTACAGATAAATGTCATGGGTTTGGATGTGAGGTTGGTTTTTTTGCTATAATCCTGCCACTCCTTGCGGAGTTTCAAAAAACCAGCACTTTTTATTATGGGATGGCTGTGATTTAAGAGGATTTTTGCTTTTGTTGAACTGCAAAAATATTAGTAAATTTTCAACTGATAAGAATGCCTAATCTACATTTATTCTTTCAATGGCATATATTTGTAAGCGGTGTAAAAGATTGGGAAACCTTTGGATATGAATTGTTGCTCAAAATCTGTATTTATTTTTTTTAATTCATCTGACGTTTCAATTTTTTGGAATTCCTTGAATTGCTCGAATACCTCAATCATCTGTTCAAAATATGCCTTCGAATCTGTTCTTAAATAAATTTCTCCGTTGATTTCCATTACTTTTAATAGGTCTTTTAAGAAATTGGGCTGAATAAGGCGATTTTTTGAATGGCGCGCCTTAGGCCAGGGATCGGGGAAATAAATATGCATCTTGAATATAGACTGTTCTGGCAAGAGATATTTTATAAAATACCCTGCCTCAATTCTAATTATGCGTAGATTTTCAAGACCAGCGCGGACTGCTTTTTTTTCAACCTTCCGAGCGCGTCCAAGCAATCTTTCCACTGCAATAAAATTATGTTCAGGGTGCAGTTTTGCATACTGGACAATGAAAGAGCCATCGCCGGCGCCGAGTTCAATTTCTACCGGTTTTATGTAAGCAAATTGGTTGGCTATGTTAATCCGATTTACAATGGATGTTAATTTAATGAACAATGATGTTTTTTCGTTGTCCGACAAAGGCTTATCAACCGTCATAGGCTTTTGCGAATTTTGAATACCCTGATGTTGTAGTTTTGAAGTGAATCGGAGATTTGGTTTGTGATATCTTCGCTTTCATTGAAATTTTTAAGCGCTGTTTCAAAGTCGGTTCCTGTGGAGGCGATAAATATTGAGGCGCCTGATGTTTTGATTTGTTCGGGGGTCGGTTTTACAGAATCTCCATACCAGGGTCGGTTAAGCAAAAACGAAGTGAACAACCCGATCCGTCCTCCGCGAATCAAACCGCTGCCGGCAATGTTGCCTTGGATTTTATTTTTAATAATCCCATCGGCTATTTTATGGGCGCACAGCCCTGCTCTATATGAATTGTGAGCTTGAATGACACCCGGAATAATCAAGGGCAGGGCAGTTCCAATAGCAAGAAACAACGGTAAGAACCTGACAAGTCCGGGACGTTTAAGTTTCCAGGATTCCATCCGCGTGCTAAAAAACAGGGCTATGCTTGAAAAAACATACGGGAGCGCAGGATAAAAATACCGGGTGTCTTTTATAGATATCCATACTGGCAGATAGACAAGGCAGATGACGAATACCGGTAGTATTAATCTAAACCAACTCATCGAGTTTAGATAGCCCGTTTCTCCCCATTTAAAAAACCACCTGAGCGCACCTAATAAAAGCGCTGTTAAAAATGTTTTAGACGTTTCTCCCCATTTAAAAAACCACCTGAGCGCACCAAATGCAAGGATAAATAGGACTGGATGGAGAGCAAACAACATCGCAATTATGATTACCGTGTTTCGCCCTATTATCTTGAGTTGATATAAAAAATTTGACAGGCTTGAAATTGGCGACCAGTAGTTATAATGGAGTTTTGAGGGGTCTTCCCAATTGGTTATTCTTCCCGTTTCAGGTGGCTGTAGTCCGGTAGAAAACGGGTGCAACCCTCCATTAGCATTAGGACCTACAATAGCATGGGCAATTACTGAGCTGGTTGAAATTGTAACTTTATGGTATTTGCAAGAGAGTACAGTAATCCATACTCCTGAGATTAGAAGAAAAACAACGGCAATTTTCGTTGCGTCTTTTAAGGCTATAAAAAACTTATGTCGTTCAGAGACAAAAATGATAGCAGGGAAAAGACCAATCATTAAAATTACGATTGGAAAAGCAACGGGTTTAGCTAAAAATGCCAGTCCAAAAACAAGTCCTGTTATAAGCCAGTCATATCCATTTTCATCGCGGTTTTCGGGGATTATTTTTGCAGTTCCAATCGTTAGCAAACCAGCCATTAATAAATCCGGTGTAATTTGTTGAACTGACCATATCAGACTTGCGAACCCGGCGGTGAGCCTTCCTGCAGCGCCCCATTCTTCGCGCAAGTTTGAACGTTTAAAAAAGTAATCACATGCAAAATAAAAAAAGATTGCCGATAATGCCATTAAAATCCGCGCTGAAATAAGAGGCGGGATGCCGATTTTCAAGAAGGGAACAAGCAGCCAACTAAACAGCGGTCCCCAATATCCGCTTATTGCCAAATCAAAATTTGCGTCAGCATAATATTGCGCAATTCTTAAATAAGCGACGGCGTCTGTATTCATTGAGAATCGGAAAACAATCCCTATAATTACAATTCCCGCAATCAGGCAAAGTGTTGTTAATTTATTTATTTTTTTGTAATTCATAATAACTTAAACTTCCCTTTAATATTAAAAAAAGAATCAATTTATTTGTTGTTGATACAATTCTTTTTTTAATACCCCGATGAATGGTAAGTTTCTAAACCGTTCAGCAAAATCCAGACCATAGCCAACCACAAAGTAATCAGGTATTTCAAAACCTGTGTAATCAGCTTTTATATTAATCTTTCTCCTTGCTGGTTTATCAAGTAATACGCAGGTTTTAATGCTTTTTGGTCTTAAATTTGCTATCTTGTTTATGGTAAGATTAATGGTGTTGCCGGTGTCAAGAATATCATCAAGTATGAGGACATCGCGTCCATTAAGTTCAAGTTTTAGTTCTTTTGTGATTTTAATTCCGGTTGATACGGTTTCGTTTCCATAGCTTGATATTCCAAGAAAATCAATTCGCAAAGGCAAGTTCAACCTTCTGACGAGGTCTGCCAGAAAAAGGATTGTCCCGCTTAATAGGGCAACTATCATTAAATCTCGCCCTTCATATTCATTTTGTAATTGCGTGGCTATCTCGTCTATTCGCGTTAAAATCTCGTCTTCTCTGATAAGAACAAAATCAATGTCGCTCCGCCATTCTGGCGGCGGTTTTAATTTTCTTTTATCATCGACTATATAGTTCATTTAAAGTTCCTAAACAATTTAAAATCTTATTATTAAAACGAACCAGATTAAGAATTACATAAGACAATAAAGGCAATACTAAACAGCAAATACTGATTAGAGCAAACTATTTTTGATATAAGATTTCCGCGGATATCTTAATTTATTTATTGGCAACCGTGTCTGGATGGAAGAATTGGTGAGTAAATAGATAAATGCTTCTATTCTCAGAGGTTACGACTAAACCATCAGGAACAAAACAACAACCTTCAATATGCTGATTTCCAAACTTAACAAAATGTGGTTTTACTTTTTCAGTTGAAACAAAGTTCTGATGAATGTTAAATAAGTAGACTCCGTTTTTTGCTGTCAAGGCAACCAAGTTGCCATCACTCGAAATATCGGCGCCTGTTACTGGTGATTTAACCTGTAATTTTGATACAAAACTGAGGGTAATTAATTTGCTGGTATCCGAAAGAGCAAAACGATAAATTTCAGCCTGTGAGGCACTAAATACCTTTGAAATTACATAACCGTTATCTTTGTAAATAAATAGAGATTCGCAATCAAAAGGTTTGTTTGGAAATGTCAGGTGCCAGGATTGCTTAACTTTAGAAACTGATGTTGACTTTGAAGGATCTGGTTCATCAATCATATAAACAGCAAGCGTCCTTCGTCTGGCGTCGTTGTTTCCGATATCGCCAATAAAAATATGTCCTTTGTCGTCTCTTGCAATGTCTTCGAAATCAATCACTGGTGCGCCAGTTATGACAGATCGTGAAACACATTTACCGGATAAATCAATTGCGAAAATTACCGAACGAGGACCATCAGTATTTACCCAGAATAAATTTTTATCCTTGCCGCTAGGTGTAATCCCTGAACACTCGCTAATTTCTGGCTGAGAAATATAACCAATTTTTGTTATATTTGTGGAATTTTGTCCACTACAATTGAAACATATTAAAAACGTTACAAATACAAAGATTTGAATATTTTTTTTCATAATTACAATTTATGCATTAATTGCATTACCCGTCAAGAAACCAGTGCTAAAAACAGGTGTTTTTTTGTTAACTTATGCAGATTTTAGATTTTATGGTAGATTTTTAAAATGGTGATTGAAAGATTGTAAAAGAGAAAGGAAAACTGTGATATGTGAAGATTCCGGTTCGCCTTTAAATACTAATCAAAAAAAGGGCCAGAATATAACCGTTTTAGAGGTTAGCGGGATGAATTGTCAGAATTGTGTTCGCCATGTTAAAGAGGCTGCAATGTCTGTAAATGGTGTTGCCTTTGTTGATGTTGATTTATCAAGCCGTAGAGCAATTGTTAAATGGGAGTCACAAACCGTTCGTAATCCTCAATCTGTTATGAATGCTATAAAAAGAGCGGGATATGGCGCCAAGGAAATTAATGTTAAAACAGTTGATGATACAGAAAAAGACGAACAACGGGTCGGTTGGTGGGAAATAAATATTATAATTGGTATATTGGCTTTTATTCCTCTATTTGTTGGGGAATGGTTTTTGGACTTCGGAGAGGAAAAATGGTTTAATTGGGTCGCTTTCTTTTTAGCCCTCCCTGTGCAGATTATTTGCGGAAAGCAATTTTATATTGGCGCATGGCAGCAACTGAAACGCGGCAATTCGAATATGGATACGCTTGTGGCTTTGGGTTCAACCGCTGCTTTTGGATATAGTGTGATAGGGTTGTTTATGGGGGCAACACACCTTTATTTTATGGAGGCAATCGGGATTATTACCCTGATTAGCATTGGACATTTTCTTGAATACCGAATGAGCCAGCGTGCTGGTGCAGCCTTAAAGTCATTGATGAATCTTGCGCCTTCAACTGCTCATCTGCTTGAAAATGGTGAACGTGAGGTTGAAGTCCCAATTAGCGAGTTAAAACCCGGGAACCTTGTAATCATTAAACCCGGCGACCATTGTCCCACAGATGGTGTTATAGTGAAAGGATCCGCATTGTTTAATGAGTCAATGTTAACAGGTGAGTCTCTTCCTGCGCATAAGGCAGTGGGTTCCGCAGTTTTTGCCGGAACCGTAAATCAAGATGGTGTTGTTGTAATGAGAGTTGAGGCAGTGGGGGACGAGACAGCGCTTTCTCGGATCGTTGATGCAGTAAGACGCGCTCAAGAAAGTAAGGCAGATATTCAACGACTTGCCGACAGAGTGAGCAATGTGTTTGTGCCGATTGTTATATTAATTGCGGTAGGTTCGGCTATATGGTGGGGATTTGGATATGCTTCCGCCTCAAATTTTCATCAATTTCTTGCAGGTTATTTATGGAGTGTTCACATCCCTGATAGCGCCGTAGCCGCAACGTTTATAAATATGGCTGCTGTGTTGATTATTGCATGTCCCTGCGCAATGGGGCTTGCCACGCCGGTTGCTCTTATGGCGGGAACGAGTGTTGCCGCAAGACGTGGTATTTTGATTCGTGATGGTAAAGCGCTTGAAAAGACAGGAAAAATTACGAGTGTTATTTTTGACAAGACTGGCACTTTGACAGAAGGAAAACTTACTGTCTCGCGCTGTGTTGACATAAAAACGGGCAGTACCCTTACTTCGGATGTCCGGGAAATAGCAAAGATGATTGCGCGTCCCTCTAATCACCCAATTTGCAAGGCTGTTTATTCGGCTTCTGAAAAACAACAGGGAATACAAAATAATGAAAAAGATCCCATCATTGACTGGAAAGAACTGCGAGGATTTGGTGTTGAAATGAAAATTGATAACAATGGGACTTCCAATGTTTTTAGGCTTGGTTCAATAAAGTGGCTTGAATCCTGCGGCGTTGATTTATCGGATTATTTAAAATCTTCAATCAAAGATTCAAACTTTACGCTGGTTGGACTTTCAAAAGATAATTCTTTATTGGCAGTCTTTGAATTAGAAGATAAGTTGAAATCGGGCGCTCGAGAAGTTATTGAAAAGTTAAAAGGTAATGGGTTGAGGATTTATCTTATAACAGGGGATAGAAAAAAGACTGCGCTACGGGTTGCTGAACAATGCGGAATAGAAACGGAGAATGTTTATTCTGAAATCGTACCGGAACGGAAAGCCGAGATTGTGGCAAGTCTACAAAAAAAAGGTGAACGTGTTGCGTTTGTTGGTGATGGAATAAACGATGCGCCCGCGTTAAAAACAGCAGATTTGGGTATTGCGGTGGAAAAGGCAACAGATATAGCGCGCGAGGCTGCTGATATTGTTTTATTAAGGTCTGATATATATGCAATTCCTGAGGCGCTTGCCCTTTCGCAAGCCACATTGAGGACGATAAAACAGAATTTGTTCTGGGCATTTTTTTACAATGCCGCCGCAGTGCCATTAGCAGCGTTAGGATTTTTAAGTCCTATTGTGTGTGCAGCAGCAATGGGAGTTAGCGATATAGTTGTTATTGGCAATGCTTTGCGTTTAAACCGCTGGAAATATAATCGTAGTTAGATGCATCATTATAATGTAAATTTAGAAGATTCGTTTAATGCGAAACCGAGGTCAACACGCGAGATTGTTCGTAAAATAGGTTATCCATAACATCAACCAGATGGCATTCTGCAACTCCGCAAGGAGTGGCAGGATTATAGCACAGACATCAACACAGAGGAAAAACCCCGTTAGGGGTGACAGAGCGATAATTTAGAAATCCAATAATGGTTCTGTCACCACTTTCAGCGGTTTATGATGTTTTTGTATTTTGTTTGCTATAATAATGTCACCTCTTACGAGGTTCTTTTGTGATGCCAGCATTCTTGCTGGCATTTTAAAACTCCGAAGGAGTGGCAGGATTATAGCATGGACATTAATACAGAGGAAAAACCCCGTTAGGGGTGTCAGAGCGATAATTTAGAAATCCAATAATGGCTCTGTCACCGCTTTGGGCGGTTTATGATGTTTTTTTATTTCGTTTGCTATAATAATGCCACCCGCTTTTGCGGGTTTTGAAATGGGTTTATACTATTTTGCAACTCCAACAATTATGTGCCCAAAAATGCAATTCTTATTAGTCTACTAATTGATTGAGGTAGGACAAAGATTTTTTATCCTTTCTATCCTTGTTAATTTCTTTTATTTGTCATCTGTGTAAATCTGTTTCACCTGCGTAATCTGTGTTCCATTTTCGTTCACTAATGTAATGCCAACCTCCGGATGTTAAAACTATTAATAAATTGTGGTTGTTTCATCTTTTCCCGAGGTTTTGATTAATTGTATTAGCGTTTATAAATCAATTTATTTGTTTTGCAATCTGTTCTATAAAATCCCTGATATTCTGTTGTTCAATCGCCTCCATCATTTTTCGTTTATTTAAATAGCGATTATATTTTTCCATCTCCTTTTGCGTCCAGATATTTGCCTCTGTGTAATCCCCGCAATACGGAACAAGTAAATCTATCCAACAGATTAATTTATCAAGTTCTTCTTCGGAAAGTTGCACTTCATTATGGTCTGACAACAGCAAGTTAATAAGTTTACTCTGTGGTGAGCCGGAATAATATGCCGGTAGCGGTGTTGGAACTGATTGAGAACTAATCCAGTTTACGAAGTGTCCATTAGGATTTCCTATAAATCTGCCTTGTGTGAAATCTTTTGCCTCGGGTGTAGCCCCGGTTAGAACTAAATAAGATAAAGCCCATTGTCTTTTTGCCTTTTTGTCCTCGACTAAATCACCGGTTAAACTGAATGGAGAGTCACTTGATAAATTCAAATTTGTGTTGAGGGCTGGTTTACCGCCATTTAAAACAATTTTCATTGCCGCATCTTTGTTGTTATGGCATTTGACACAATGTTTATCGAGGATAGGCTGGACTTCTTTTGGATAACTAAAACCGCAAGGTTCTAATGTTTCCAGTTTTTGCGCACCTGATTTAAGCGCAAGAGTAAAGCCTTTTGATGGTATCGGCGGAGCAGAATTTTTGTGTTCATGACAACCGACGCAGGATTGATTTTCACCGGGCATCAATGTTGCCCAGCTCCGCATAGTTTGAACAGCCCTGTTCATTTCATCGAGGGCTTGAAAATAAACTGGCGTTCTGGCGGGGACGATGAAAAACGCCGAACCGTCTTCATAGACTTTTGCCTCGCCTAAAACAACTTTGACATCCCAACTTCCATTTCCTATAGAAATCGGCGTGCTTATCAACGCCCCGCCAGCAGGTCCGCCACTATGATTTTCACCAATGCCTGCCACCCGATATTGAAGGGCAACTATTCGAATTTTTTTAATTGTGCCACGCGCTACTCCGCTTAATCCGTTGCCTGAATAAATATCCTGTATGTAAAATGTCCCGTTATTTTGTAGATAATCGACTGTTTTTGAAATCGACGGTTTTGTTTTTCGTGGAGATAAAACAACCGGTTGAGTGCAGGGAATTTGGGGGTCATAGACAAGCAATTCGCGGTTTCCGTCCATATCCATCCAATAGATTCCAAAATCTGCATCACCCCGTTTTTTGTTAGATTTGTCCCATCCGAATGGGGCGTATGTTACAAGAAATTCATTGCCCTCGAGGGGAAATGGATATTGAAATAGTTCCCCATCTTGTCCATAACCGTCTATTCGTTCTGCCGGTGTATACCGTATTGGAGCGATTAATTGCGCCCCTTTGTTTTCGTGGCGTCCTTGTTCTGGATTGATTATACCGAGTTTTCCTGCCTGAGTTGTATGATGTCCGCAAAAAATCGCTATAACCTTTTGTGTGCCGTGAATCCCTCTTGAATGGACAATTGTCGTCGGAAACCATGAGTTATTGCCATAGAATTCGGATTGACGAGTTCCGTCTGGATTCATCTGAAATAGGCTCTGGGTAAATATCTGTCCGCGGTCATTATAATCCCAGCGAGTATAAATAACTCTACCATCATCAAGTATTGATGGTGATATAGTATGCACCTGGTCAAAACAAAGCCTTCGTAGGAATTTTCCATCGCGATCGCATCTATAAAGATTGCTAACTTCTGTCCACCAACAATCAACGGTTTGAACGCAACGAGTAGATGAAAAGATTATATCACCATTAGGCAGAGAGGCAGGTTCATAATCAGCAAACCCCTTGCCGAATGTGATTTGCCTGATTTTGCCGGTCGCTGTGTCATACTCGTAGATGTGATAATCGTCTTCGTTCAATGATTTTTTGTGAGCATATAAAATAAATCTCCCATCCCAGCTAACTGCTGGGTCGCGAATTGCGCCGGTTTTATCTTCAATCAAGGTTTTTATAGAATAATTTGTCCCATGAAATTCCAAAAAACAAAGACTTGAATCTGGGAGAAAATGTCGTTCAGACTGCGCATCAGATTGTCCTTCTGTGTATGCAAAAAATGATGGTCTTATGGTGTGGTGTTTTGCAAATACAATTTTTGGATATTTTGAAATTAATATGCTCAATCTCTCAAATCGTCTTGAAAAACAAACAGATTCATAGGTTTCGATTAACCGAGAGATTGATTTTGTTTCTTCATTTGCGAAATTCCTTTTTGATACGCTTTCTGGACTTGAAGAAACAGCGTGGTTTATCATTGAAATTAAAATCTCTTTTCGTCCCCTTAAGAAGTCTTTATAAAAGTCTTTTCCATAATCTTGCAATGTCCAATCAGATTGAATGGGGAAGTCTTGTCTGAATGAGGACTCTACTAACTCTAATTCATCATTTGATAATGGGACATTGAGATTTTTGATATTATTCAACGTGTTTTCAAGTGTTTCTCGCCAGTTAACCTTTTTAAGATAAACAGATTGTTCGGCAATTGAAATATCCGCTGACAAACAAATCAGCGCAGCCAAAATTGCAATTATCCATTTATAGATATGTAGATTAATTTTCATTTAAGAACAGTGGCACTAAAGTCGAATCACCATTCAACCTGAATTGCCTCATCAACTAACAATGTGGGGATGTCGTTTCTAATGGGATAAAGGTATTTTCCATCTTCCCTGATCAATCCACTTTGTAGTTCTTCGCTAACTATTATTCCACCTCTGTTTTTAACTTTGCCTTCTTTAATTTTGGTATTAATTTGCTGAATCAAACCGCTGTCTGCAATTGATAATGATTGTTGAGTTTCAGGACAGCACAAAATTTTTAGAAGTTCGTTGTTTATCATCGATGTCTTACTCCTTTCTTAATTTTGAATGTGATACGATTGCTTCTTCATACACGATTCGGATAGGTATATTTGACTTCAATGCCAGGGCATTGCAATCTTCAAATTCAGGGGCAGCCTGAACAATTCTTCCATTTAGTTTGCCTTCTTTAATCCTCACGTCGCCATATTTTGTTTTAACAATCACAAATTCTCTTTTTAATTTTCTACGAGTAGTTTCATAAAATCTGACGCCGAATGCGGTAGTCTCATTTAAAATTAATGAAGCAAGTTCATCAGTATTTTCAACAGGGCAGAGGAGCGTTAACTTAATGGCAGGACGGTTTTTCTTCATTTGAATCGGTGTATAAAAAACATCCAATGCCCCTGATTGCAATGCTTTTTCCATAAATGCGCCAAGAATCTCAGAATTAATATCATCAAGATTTGTTTCAATTACGGAGACAGTATCTGTCTCCCAATCGCGTTCAGTGCTTTTTGGTTCTGTGGATTCACAAAGAATAGCACGAAGCACATTTGGTCGTGTTCGTCCTATGCGAGAACCGGCTCCATAACCAATTCGTGTTGGTTTTAGCGATTTCATAGGAGAGAATTGTTCTGCAAATTCTGCAATAATTGCTGCGCCGGTTGGAGTAACCATTTCACCGGGTTCATCGCATTGAGTTATCTGAATCCCTCTGGCGGCTAAAATTTCAAGAGTTGCAGGAGCAGGGAGTGGAAATTGCCCATGCGTGCAGGTTACAAGTCCAGTCCCTTCAATAACTGGCGAGGAAATAACCTTCGGTTTTCCAAGAAGTTCAAGCGATATACAGGCGCCAATTACATCCACGATTGAGTCAATAGCGCCAACTTCGTGAAAATGCACGTTGTCAGGCGAACAGGCGTGAATTTTTCCCTCTGCTTCCGCAATACGGGTAAATACCTTTACCGCTTTTTCTTTAACCCATTCTGATAGGTCGCTTTTCTCAATCAGTTGTTTAATATCCAGAAAATTTCTGGTTGTGAGTTTGCTTTTATTTGATTCGTTTTCTGAGTGGTTATGGGTATTGTTGTAACTATGATGATGATGCTTATCAGGATGCTTATGAGTATGTTCGTAAATAATTTTTTGTATGTCTGATTCGTGGATTGATTCGTGGACGATTACTTCAACCTTAACAGCGCTGATGCCTGAGCTGTTTATTTTCTTTGGCTCAATTTTAATATCATCAATATTTAATTTTTTGATAGCCTTATTGAGTTCCTCAGCGCTAACTCCGAGGTCTATCATTGCCCCAAGGAACATATCGCCACTTATTCCGCTAAAAATATCCAGATA
The DNA here is from genome assembly GCA_029572555.1 of Verrucomicrobiota bacterium. GTDB lineage: Bacteria > Verrucomicrobiota > Verrucomicrobiia > Limisphaerales > JAKPVM01 > JAKPVM01. The sequence continues at coordinate 11,899 of JAKPVM010000079.1, forward strand.
CAATGTGTTCATTATTTTTTTAATAATAAATTATTATTAGCAATTATGCGAGATTAAATCTGTATAAAGAGGGGAAATGAATATTAATTATAAGTGTGTAATTCTTTATTTTATATCAACTACCTGCTCTTTTTTCTGGTTGTTAACTTTATTGATTGTTAATTCTCGTATCAAATTTGCGATGTCCATTGGATTGGTATTATCAAGCCTTTGCAAAACACACTCCCATCTATAAGCAAGGCTTCCGCCTTCGTGACGTTTGCGGTGTTTGAATAAGGTATCAAAGGCGCGGCGTCGTTCCCTATATTCGTTTTGGATTTCGGAAAATTCATAAATAAAACCATCAAGATAAGCCTCCATAAAATCGAGAGGTTCAGGCAAATAGTTCCACCGTTTTATTATTGGCTTTGCGTATGATTCTACGAAGTTTTCAAGTGGGCTTAAATAATTGCCAAATGATCCTGTCGGGTCACCAATTATAATGTAAGAAGGTATCCCATTATCATCTTCAACGACAATTTCATCGCCATCATCAAATAAAACAAACAATGTATTTGGTATTTCTGACTTGGTGCGTCCTATAATCATATTAGCCGCTGCGGCTTTTCCAAGTACCCATCCAAATTTGTGAGAGTAGTCTTTATTTTTATATTTAATTCGTGAAATTTTATCTGTTGATATGCCGGGGAGATAATCGCGTTCAAAATAAGTTGACCATATAGTTTGCCCCTTATATACATTATTAGTGCCATTGTAAATCTCGCTTAATCTATGCATTAAAATTTTTGGTGGCAAGTTCATTCCGATTTGTCTGCAGGCAAGCCTTCTATCAAGGACATATTCCGAATACTCCGCTGCTTCTATCATTGCATCGCCAAGTGTTTTCCCTTCGTTAAGATGACCCCAGACATCCCACTTTTGCATTCGGATAATTTTAACAATCGGTTTTGAATCAGCAGGGATTACAACTTCTGTGAGATAAACACCGCGATGACCTGCAGAAAACCCGCGCTCCGACAAAGATGAAGATACGCGCGCTATATTAATATATTCGATATCTCCATATTCTCGCATAAAATTGAATATAAAACTTCTTGCTTTTATATCGCAAATAGCAATCAATTCCGGCGATAATGGATCTCTTTCAAATTCGTCAAATATTGAATCAAATATAAGTTCACCTTTTTCGAATCTCCCCCCTGGCAACCATTCAAGTTGCATAAAATATTCAGGGCTTAATCCTCGTAGTATTGAATCGGCTACTTCGCCCTCTTCATGGCTGATTAAAGCCGAATACATAAGGTTGCGCCATTTAAGATTATCGAACGCTTCATAACGCATTTCAGGGGTTACAGCAGATTCAAATTTTTCTCTCAGTTCTTCAAAAACTCTACGAAGTTCTTCCGATGACATTTTTAAAAAATCATATTGGGCGAACAATTGCGTATTAAATGACATATCTGCTTGAAAGAAGGATACCTCAGGAAAGTCGGATCTGTTCAGTTTGCCTGAGTAAATTTTAATTTCATCAAGTTGCACTGCAAGTTCGGGATCTGTCAATTTTGAAAGTGAAGCAAAATTTTCATAGGTAAGATACCTCGTGCCGGTAATCATATTATGGTAATAAATTTGCCCATGAGAAATTGAAGTTTTAGAAGATTGTATCCATTTTATGATTTCTTCGGCTGAACGTGGTAATGGATTGATTCGCCAGCACTCCCCACGTTTTTTTATGGCAATTAATACGTCTTTATCTGTCGCGTGTAGAAATTTAATCCTTAACTTCGATTCTACTATTTGGAGTAACTCGTCAGCTTTAAAGACAAGATCCATCCGGGAGGGTTGCGGTCTTATTAAAATATTATTTTCCTCAAAAAACAAATCAACGCCATCTTCGATTAGTTTATCTTCTTCTTGTTTAGATAATTTTGGTTGACCCTTTTTTTGGCGTTCGTTGTTTAGATGGTCGATTAGTTCAACTCGTTGAGTTGCGTGAATACCTGGGACGACGACAATTGTCGAAAGGTTTGGGAAAATTGTTCCCACCGCCTTTTTATACCGTGGTTTTATAACCGGCAGGCGCGGCCAAGTACCAATTATTGTTAAATTGTCTGGCATAATAAACAATATACTAAGTTATTCTTTGTTTTTGAGGATTACAATACCCCAGCAAGTAAGTATTCCGCCAACAATAATACCAGCAACACTTATGCCAATTTCCAATTTTGTAATGTTTCGTGATTTTTCGATTGTTAACATATAAGCCATACCAACAAGAACGACATCAGCAACAATTAAAAACCATAATGGAATTTTGGAGTGGCTGCTTTGCAGTGATTTTTTTTTAATTTCTGGTTTAATTTTATTATCAACGTAAACACCGTTGTCGGGATTAAGCGATGAAGAGCCGCCTGAACCGACCAGAACTTTAAGCCCTGGACTGGAGATCTTATCCGGATCCAGCTTACCATCAGCCCGGTTTGCTGGTTCAACCACAGGTTTTGTGCTGTCCAGCAATCTTCCAATGCTTTTTCCCAGTACTTGTTTTTGCACAGATCACAGGATTACTTGATTTAATAAAAATTCAATGAAAAGTTATCCACAATTTAATTTCAAGAAAAAAGATATTCAATGTCCTCACGGGTAAGACTTCGTGTAAAGCCCTTCTCACCAAGAACATCGCCAATTGTTTGAGCCTTTTGTTGTTGTAATTCCCATATTTTTTCTTCAACAGTGCCCGGAGAAATTAACCGATATGCATTGACCGTCTTTGTTTGTCCAATTCTGTGCGACCTATCAATTGCTTGCGATTCAACCGCCGGGTTCCACCATGGGTCGTATAACACAACATAATTGGCATTTGTTAGATTAAGTCCAGTCCCCGCAGCCCTCAGACTTAATAAAAACACACAGGGTTCCGTTGCACTTTGGAAATTATTCACCACTTCCATCCTGTCTTTAGTCTCGCCAGTAATCATAAAAGTCGGTATCTCTCGTTTTTTACATTCTGTTTCCAAAATCTTTAGCATCTGAACAAATTGTGAAAACAAAAGGACTTTGTGTCCTTCGGCGATTAGCGGATCAAGTAATTCAAAAAGTGTGTCTGTTTTTCCGGATGAGGCATTGTTACCCACAAGTGATGGATGACAGCAAATTTGACGCAATCGGGTCAATGCCGCAAGAACATGTATTTTGCTATGACCAATCCCTTGTTCAGCCACAATTTGTTCAATTTGCTCTTTGCTTCGTCTCAATTCAGCGAGATATAATTTTTTCTGTAATTCACAAAGTTCGCAATCGCGCCTTTCTTCTATTTTCTCGGGTAGTTCTGTAGCAACCTGTTGCTTTAATCTTCTAATTAACAATGGACGCAATTTAGCTGAAAGCCGTTTTCTTGCAATTTTAGCCTGCGTAATTGATTCTCCTGACCCCTCATTTAACGGCGGGTCATAGTTTTGATGGAATTGCGATTGACTTCCAAGATAACCGGGTTGAATAAAATCAACGATGCTCCATAAATCAAGCAGCCGATTTTCAAGTGGAGTGCCTGTTAGCGCTATTTTTTGTTCTCCATTTAGCTGCTTCACCGAAGTAGTAATTTGCGCATCCGGATTTTTGATAAACTGCGCCTCATCAACAATAATAGCGCTAAAATTAAATTTTAATAATTCCAGTAAGTCGAGCCGTAACAATGCGTAGCTTGTTATAATAAGGTTATTATGAGGGATTTTCTTTCTCAGATTATGTCTTGCCGAACCGCTTTCCAATAACAGGACTTTCAAGTCTGGCGTAAATCGTTCCGCCTCTCTACGCCAGTTATGTAAGACAGAAGCCGGGCATATTACAAGGGCTGGTTTAAAATCGATTCCTTTTGTGTCTTTTAACCATTGAAGCCAGGTCAAGGTTTGTAAAGTCTTTCCCAATCCCATATCATCAGCAAGAATTCCACCTAATCCGAGTTTTGTAAGGTGACATAGAAACCAGAAGCCTTCTTTTTGATATGATCTTAATGTAGCATTTACTTTTTCTGGCACTGGAATTTCTTCTATTCTTTTGAAATCTTTTAGTCTTTTCTTTAATTCAGTAGCCTCACGAGTGTCGGCAAAATTTAAATCTGTTTGGTCTTTAAGATTTGAAAATTGTTCAAGCGGTATTTTATCAGGGACTGGCGTCAGCCCTTCCAGACCCAATTCTGCGGCTGTTTCATTAGCTTTGATGACAGCATCAATATCAAGTTCCACCCAGCCTGTATCGGGAAGTTTTACAAATCTACTCGTAGATACCGCAAGCCGTTCAATGTCTGCCTTTGTCAGTTTTAAACCTTCAATTTCCCAATCAGTTGAGACAGAAAGCCAGTCAATACCACTACCTTTTACCATAATTTGCGGGCGAACCTGTTTAGGTTCAAGGAATAATCGGTTAAATGATTGATTTCCGAGATATTCAGCCTCTTTTGGACGCAATTGCCAGATTGTAGAGAGATTTGTCAAAAAACCATCTGTCGCATCGCCTATCCACAAACCGTGTTCAGGAGTAAATAAATCAAGTTTGCTTAACCAATGAACGGCATCGTCAAGACGTTTATCATCAAGTATTTGCGGTTTATCATTATTAGGGATTTTCTTTTCTTGAGGTTCCCATTCATATCCACTCCATTGCCAGAGGCTTCCGTCATTATCGCTAATAGCCAAAAGCCTCAGATGGATAGCATCCAAATCTAATTCAAATACAAATTTAGGTTTTGCTGTGTGAACAACGCAGATTTCATCCCAGTTGATTGGCGCATCATTCAGATGCTTCCTTAAAAATACTTTAAGTCTACTGGTAAGTTTGGAAATAGCAACCTTCTCCTTTTTGCAAACATACTCAAAAAAAGCATCGGGTAGATTTTTTTCAATCACATAGAATTTATTGTCAAAGAGACACAAGGTTGGGTTGCCTGAAAAACATTTGACCTCGTCAATAGACAATTTTTGGTTTTGATTAGTAATAACCTTAAACCATAAATATGGTGCTTTGTTTTCAACCACAATTTCTGGTTCAACCCGCGCAGTCTCACCGTAAAATTTAAAATATTCAGGTTGATTTTTTATTTCAAGCCGTTCGTAATTTCCCCATCTTACAAGCCATTTGAAAAGTTCTTTACCTGATAACCTCAGCGGATTTGTTTCTAATGTGCTATTGTCCTTGTAATTTGACAAAAGCCATTTTAAGAATTCTACATCCTTTTTTGAAAATTGCTCTAATTCATAAGGCGGTCTATTTGCAATATCAATCATCTCCGTTAAATTTTTAGTTTCCCTAACCCCGCTTGACCTAAAAATATCAAATCCTATCTCCAGGAAATTAAGCATTAGCAACTTTTCATCCGCTTTAATATCTGTGATAATCCGAATTTTAGCTCTGGGGCGGTCGATATAGTTTGGATATTCAGGCATTATCCATCGTTCAAGTTGTAAGATTACATTTTGTTCTTCTTCTAATTTTTGGATTTCAGAAAATCGGGTGTAATCTGCATAATCAGAAAGTTCGGAAGGTACTGACTTACCTGAACGCATAAACAGGAAGGTTAGTTCCTGCAATCTTTGGTTGCCATTGGATACGATAAGTTTTGACCACCAGTCGTTATCAATAAAGTCTTTTCGCGAGAGTCCCAACTTTTCAAAATAATCTTCCAGCAACAACCAGGCTCGTTGTTCGTCTTCGCAATTTGCAAAATATTTTAACAATTCGGAGCGTTCAGCGATTTTCTCTTTTGAATCACCGAGTTCGCGCCTTAGTTCTGCATAAGCCCCATACGCCTTTGATATGACGCTGTCGTTAGAATCATATTTAGACGCGCCTGTTGATGTCTTTGCTCTTACTTTTCTATTGGTTTTTTCCATCTTTGGTCAAACTCCAAAAACCATATATTAAACCATTATATAGTGACATTGGCAACATTAAGGTCAACTATAATTTGGCATTTTTGCAAGTTGTCTACTCTTCCTATTTCAAAAATTATAGTAAATTGAAGAATTGGATTTCATCAGAATTAGAACGATGATTTCAATTCCAAAAGACAAAAGGTTGTATGTAGTTAAAATGTCTAAGCGTACCAGGGTCTTGCGCGGTTTTGAGTTTGACGCACCACTTTTGCTGCAAGAATTGCATTTTCTTTTATCTGAAAATCAAACATTCCCACAGCGATAAGATCTGCTCCATTAGAAAAGGCATAAGGGAATCCCTGTCTTGGATAAATTGCGCCGGCAGCGAGAACTTTGAAAGCAATCCACGGCTTTTTCACGGTTTTCATATACTCGATTGTTTCTTCTGGGTTAATGCACCACATATTGTCATAAAAACCTTCGCCGCCATTTTGCCACATAAATTCTTTACGAAGATGTTTAGGGGTTGCTGATGGATAGTCGTCGCTATGTAGAGTTTTGACATAAAAATCACACGAGATATTATTTTTTTCGCATGTCATAGGGACAAGCAAAGAATGTCCGCCTACTCCCACTGGCAAATCTGTCTCTTTTTTTGCCATTTCAACGGCCTTTTTTAGCAAATCGGTTTTACCGGCTTGCACCAGCATATCACCTGCAACGCCCCATACATATAAAGCAATTGCTCCGGTGCTTGCCTGTTGTTTGATATGTTCTTTTAATGCTGCATCGGATTTACCTTCATCTACCTCAATATGTCCAATGAACTGCATTTTTCCATTAAACCGTTCATTATATTTTCTCACATATTCAGCGCCAGTTTCAAAAACAGTATTTATCCCGTACTGTTCAGCTATGTGAAAAGTTTGCATCAACTTTTCCTCAGTAACATAAGCCCTGAACAGCGCCCCAACATACTTCAAGTCCCTACAATGCATAAAACCTGAGACCAAATTACCGCCAACCATTAGTCGACTTATTTTGGCTTTTCCGAGAGTGCCGCAAGGAACTTTCTGGTCTTCGGGAACAACCTCCGGGTTATTTTGAAGTTCGGCTGATTTAGCTGATTTAAGTGAGGCAAAAAATGTTGTAG
>JAKPVM010000091.1 GCA_029572555.1 Verrucomicrobiota bacterium
GACCCCCCGATTTTTCTGGCGCAACCCACAAGTCAGGTTGCCATAACCTCGCAAACTGTTAATTTCAACGTATCTGTAACTGGCATACCATCATTATTTTATTACCAATGGCAATTCAACGGTACAAATATTGATTATGCCACAAACTCAATCCTCACTTTGACTAATGTCCAGCCATCACAAGCAGGCGATTACGTGGTTATTGTTAACAATTCAGTAGGCGATTCAATCACCAGTAGAGTTGTGCGATTGACGGTTCAATATCAATCTTTATTCTTCCTCACACAGCCTGTAAGTCAGTCTGTTGCAGTTTTTCAAACCGTTACTTTTTTAACGTCAGTATCAGGCACGCCACCTTTATATTACCAGTGGCAACACGATGGGATTAATATTGATAATGAAACAAATTCAACACTCACTCTGACCAACGTGCAAATCTCACACCGAGGCGATTACTGGCTTGTAGTTAGCAATTCTGCAGGTGATTCAATTACCAGCCGAGTTGCGCATCTGTCTGTTCAATATCAACTACCTGTTTTTCTAACACAACCTACAAACAAGTTGGCTACAGCCTCTGAAACTGTCGTCTTCAGCGCATCAGTATCAGGCACGCCACCTTTATATTACCAGTGGATATTTAATGGAATCAGTATTGTTTTTGGCACGAATGACACACTCACGCTAACTAATGTACACTCATCGCAAATAGGCGATTACTGGGTCATTGTTAGCAATTCAGTAGGCGATTGTATCACCAGCCAGGTTGCGCATTTGTCTGTTCAATATCAACCGCCAATTATTCTTACACAACCTACAAATCAAATAGTTGCGGTTTCACAAACAGTTATTTTCAACACAACAGCCTCCGGCTCTCCACCGCTGTATTATCAATGGCAATTAAATGAAACCAATATTGATTATGCCACAAATGACACACTTATTCTGACCAATGTTCAGGTTGCCGACGCTGGTGTTTATAAAGTTGCAGTTATCAATGAGGGAGGGATTGCCATCAGCCAACCAGCCATTTTGGATGTGCGGTCAGTGTTTGTTAAGGTCAACGATGTTTTGGTTATAGAGACTAATCACGTTGCGCCAAGCCCAGCCACAATTACACTTACTACTGGTTATACCAATGGCAGTATCTTTTATACACTTGACGGAACAGAACCTACCTTTGAATCCACATTTTATAATGGACCATTTATCATTAACCGCACGACCACCATACGCGCAATTGCTTATAGTTCAGATTTATCACGATGGGGTATAGCGCCTTCGCTGACCATTAAAATCCTTGGTTATTATAATCTTATTGCTACAAGCGGTGGCGGTGGAACGGTTTCAGTTAATCCATCTGTTGGACCTTATCTGGAAGATACAGTGGTTACTGTTACTGCCACTCCAAATTCCGGATGGTCTTTTATACATTGGTTAGGAGATGCTGACGCCACTAATGAAACAATCAATATAACCATTACAGGCGACAAAACTGTAAAAGCGATTTTTGGCACAACCTTTTCCACGACAATATCAGGAAACGGGTCTGTGTCTATTGAACCACAAACTACACTTTATCCGTATGGAACGGTTGTTCGTCTTTCTGCAATACCGCAACCCGGCAATTATTTTGGTATCTGGGGCAATGCCACGAACGCAAATATAAATCCGCTTTATTTCACTATCACCGCACCGAATCAAACCATGTCATCTCTATTTGCACCGTTGCCTGCAAACAAGGTTGCTTTAACAGTTGTTCCAAAAGGGCGCGGCAGGGTTGCCATCAGCCCACAAGCAAACTCTTACGACGTCGGCTCTGTGGTAACGATAAACGCAATACCTGAGGCAGGAAAAACATTCATTGGCTGGTCTGGTAGCGTAACCAATAAACAGAACCCATTAGTTTTAACATTAAACCAAAGTCAAATCATTGAGGCGAATTTCAGCGAATCAATGGACTTCACCCTTACAATAGTCACTAATGCCGTTGGTGGCCGTGAACTCCAAATTGTTTTTGACGGGGTAATAGGCAAGGTGTATCGATTCGATACATCAACAAACATTGTTGATTGGTATGAAATAAATACCGTCACTAACCTATCGGGCAAGATCCAATTTGTAGACCAAGAATTTATGAACCTGCCATACCGCTTCTATAAGGCAACGATTCATCAATAAATTGGCAAAAGAATTATTATCCTTATTCGATTCAAATATAGCAGGGATATCCTTAACTTTCTTGCTCCCAATAAAACTACAGGCATGAATGCCTGTGCTACCATTGAACCGTCGGCATAGATGGTCATAACTTCTTCTGCCGCACTAATCGTTAGAACTCAAAAAAGATATTTACCCACATTTTGCATTTAGACAATAACATTATATAAACGCTCGGTAAATCCAGCGTTAAATCAATCTTAAATTGTAATTATCCAGATAAATTCAGGCTATTTTATATACATCACCTCCCATCTTAACCTTCAAAATACTTCCCAATAACGGCGCATAAACCACCCCATGAAGTGAGTTCTTTTTTAGTGAATGTAATCTTTGTATTATCGACTTTTAGAACAGATTTCTTTCATATTCATAGTTCATTTTTTAGTATTTTTTGTTAAATTAATAACTTCCTTTAAATGAACCACTTATATATTATTATCCAATACAAATGCAAAATTTGGGTTTAAAACACTAATAAACGCGGATTTATCACAGGGATTCTTTCTTATGGAAACAAAAGAAAAACATAAGATTTACAGGGATTTTTTATTTAACAGGGATATACAGGATATACAGGATAAACATATTGTATCT
>JAKPVM010000092.1 GCA_029572555.1 Verrucomicrobiota bacterium
TACAATAAATCAACAGGCAGATTAATTACAGCCTGTGTTCCAATGCATACATTTGGACATCCCGCGCGGATTGATCAAATTATAAAAGTATGCAGTAAATATAATATCCCCGTTATTGAAGATGCTGCTGAGTCGCTTGGCAGTTTCTATAAAGACAAACACACAGGCACCTACGGAACAATGGGCATTTTGAGTTTTAACGGCAATAAGCCTGTAACAACCGGCGGTGGCGGAATGGTTATTACGAATGATGAGAGTCTTGCAACGAAGGCAAAGCACATGACCACAACGGCCAAAAAACCGCATCCGTGGGAATTTGTGCATGATATGGTTGGGTATAATTACCGTATGCCCAATATAAATGCCGCTGTGGGCTGTGCCCAAATGGAGCGAATCACAGAAACACTGGAAAATAAGCGCAACACAGCAATGATTTATAAAAATTTCTTTCAGGAAATCGGTGTATCATTTATTAATGAACCCGAAAATGCCAGATCAAATTATTGGTTAAATACTATAATCTTAAAAGACCGACAGGAAAGAGACAGCTTCCTTGCTTACGCGAATGAACACGGCGTGCAATCAAGGCCTGTCTGGACGCTGATGACAAAGTTACCCATGTATCAAAACTGCCAATGCGATAACATTGAAGTAGCCCAGTGGCTCGAAGACAGATTAGTAAATATCCCAAGCAGTGTTAGGATATAAAAATGGCTAAACGAAAAATCTGCATAATAACCGGATCACGTGCTGAATATGGCCTTTTATATTGGTTAATGAAAGAAATTCAGGGTGATCCTGAATTGCAACTCCAAATCATTGCCACGGGAATGCACCTTGCGCCCGAATTCGGTTTAACTTACAAAAAAATAGAAGAGGACGGCTTCATAATTAATGAGAAAGTCGAAATGCTTCTTGCGAGTGACACACCAACTGGTATTGCAAAATCTATTGGATTAGGAGTTATCGGATTTGCCGATGCTCTTCAACGACAGAAGCCCGATATTGTCGTTGTCCTTGGTGATAGATTTGAAATTTTTGCCGCTGCACAAGCTGCAATGGTGGCAAAGATACCGATTGCACATATTCACGGCGGTGAAACGACGGAAGGCGCCATTGATGAAGCCATTCGCCATGCGATTACAAAAATGGCACATTTTCATTTTACCGCAGCAGAGCCATACAGAAAAAGAGTCATCCAACTCGGCGAAAATCCTAAATACGTTTTAAATTACGGGGCACCCGGTCTTGATAACATCAAGAAGTTGAAGCTTTTAAATAAAACTGATTTTGAAAAAGCTATTGATTTCAAACTTGATGATTTATTTTTCCTTGTAACGTATCACCCAGTAACATTGAGTGAGACAAAACCGGACAGGTCATTTATGGAATTATTAAAAGCTATCGATTATTTTCCGAAAGCTTCAATCATTTTTACCAAAGCAAACGCCGATACAGAAGGACGTGCGATTAATTACATGATTGACAATTACGTTAAAAATAATCCAAAACGGGCTAAAGCATTCGCAGCCATGGGATCACTTCTTTATCTCAGTGCGGTAAAGAATGCCGACATTGTTGTTGGCAACTCATCCAGCGGCATTTCAGAGGTGCCCTCATTCAAAAAGCCGACTGTCAATATTGGTCAGAGACAGCAAGGAAGATTAAAGGCTCTCTCTGTCATTGATTGTAAAGAGAATGCAGAAGCGATCATCACCGCAATCAAAAAAGGGTTTTCGCCGGAATTTAAAAACGAGGTAAGAAATACCAAAAATCCATATGGCGGTGGCAACGCATCATTCAAAATCAAACAATATTTAAAGAAGGTATCGCTAAATAATATTTTGATAAAAAAATTTTTTGATATAAATTGCGATGAATAAAATGAATGATCTTAATAATCGCTGTTACATAATTGCCGAGGCAGGTGTGAATCACAACGGCAGCATCAAGATGGCCTTGCAACTGA
>JAKPVM010000104.1 GCA_029572555.1 Verrucomicrobiota bacterium
GGAAGTTCAAGGCAATCGGGATTTTGCTCAAGGCGAAATCCGAGGGCGTGATCGAGTAAATCAAATTAGCAGCCCGCCCGCAGGCTTTGTATGCGGGCAGAAAAGGAGCAAGATGAAAAAATATATAGCCAGCGAAGTTGATATGGAATGTGAGGCGGCTTATAGATCGGGATATTATGATGGATTTTGGGCGGCATTGAGAACCTTCGATGGCGCAATGGATGCCGGCTTTACGCGTGATATATCCTTTGAATACTGCGCAGAATTCTGGAAAACAGAACTCTGGGAATGGGTGAAGAGCGAGCTTGGTTCTAACTCACTGGCGCCAGAAATTGTTACAGAATAAACGGCTTGACAATTATGATTAATCGTTTAGAATATACAGATGAGCAGCCAAAAATAAAGCAAACCTAATTAGGAATATAAGGCTGGCTTCCAACCCCGCTGCTCGGGCTGGAGACCAGCCTTATGTTTAGGAAGGCAATCATGAACTTAGTATTAACTTATGGCAAGTCGGCAAGAATATTTTCAATGGATTTAGCGGTAAGAATTGGCTTGAACGAGGCAATTGTACTAAATCAAATTGATTATTGGATCAATGTTTATGAAGAAAAGCAAGATGCTGAACATTATCGTGACGGTTGCTGGTGGGTATATAACACAATCAAAGAATGGCAAGATAACTTCCCCTGTTTTAGTGAACGCACTATCTATACCATCCTGAAAAACCTGCGTGATTTAGGACTTGTTGAAACAGCCAATTATAATAAAGCTGGCTATGATAGAACTCTCTGGTACACAATAAATTATGAAAAGTTGAATGCCTTAGCGGAAAATCCAAATTGCAAATCTTACGAAATGCCATCTTGCAAATTTTGCGAAATGGATAATGCAAATCTTGCATCACCAATACCAAAGAATAACACAAAGAATACCAAAGATACATATATAAGCGCAAGCGCTGAAAAAGAAAATGATGGCATTAATGAAGAAGTCAATACAGGATTTGGTTATTTCGAAGCAGGAGACCCAGAAATAAATAACTATCTGCAAGTATTTCAACAAGAACTGG
>JAKPVM010000112.1 GCA_029572555.1 Verrucomicrobiota bacterium
TTGTGTCTTGTATCTTGTAAAATATCCTGTATATCCCTGTTAAATAAAAAATCCCTGTAAATCTTATGTTTATCTTTTGTTTCTATATAAAAAAATCCCTGTGATAAATCCGCGTTTATCAGTGTTTTAAATATTTGCGAAAATTTGCGAGAAATTTTCATATCACCTGCTTTCGCAGATTAACGAATCTGTTTATATTATTGTGTCAATTCAACAAATATTTGCCCCTATATTCAATTGTAATTTATTTGCTAATGATTGAGGAGAAAAGAGATAAAAATTTCTAAAAGTGATTTTTGAAAATGCGTTGAAAAATCCCTGAAAAATCAGGGGATAAGGTTTGATTTTTATCAGTTATGGGATGATAGTGGAATTAAGACAAGATTATCATTCAATCTCCACCATCCATTTCCCAGTAAGAGAAAGGTCATCAATATAAAACTCCGCCTTGTCGTTGCCTGAAAATTCAAATACTAATAAATCTACACCGATTAAATTCGCTTTCGGGAAAGATTTAAAACTTAACTCTACCCTTTTCCATTCTGAAGAAATAGGAATTATTTGTGGGTGTTGTGAGACAACTTGTTTAGGTGTGCCAAAGTATGAAACCAAAGAAAATTGAACCTGCCCTTTTTCGCCATTCGTTTTTAACCATACTGAAAAACCGGTTGCGTTAGAATGTTCAATCTGCCATCCACGCAAGCGAGTTGTGCCAACACTAATAGAACGTCTCCCTTCTGGCAAGGTAACGCAAAGCGCCACTTTGCCATTCTTTGGGGCGCAATTTGTGCTCAGTGGGATAATATTTGGATAGGTGTTTAATATTCGCCAATTTATGGATATTTCCTCAAAGCCTTCAAGAAAATGCCAGAACGGACGCGATGGCGCTTCAAGCCCTGCCGCTCTGGGATAACATATTCGCATAGGAGACAGATTTGTTTTACCCTCAGAAACAATAGTTATGAAATAAATAATTGGCACATCCACATCATCAACCGGGATTGATGCATTAAAAAGAGGACCTCGGAAAATCAATGGAAGATATTGCCAATTCCTTGAAAAAGTATGTTCGGGATAATCTACACTATAAAAAACCGTGCCTGTGGAATTGCTTAAACCTGGAGGATTATTCCAGAGAACCTGTATTTTCCCGGCTATTGATTCGGCAAAAAAGTTAGTAAAGATATTAGTATTTAGATAACCTGACCTAACCTCTGGCGGATAATGGATATCAACCGATATTAATTTATCAGCATCCGGCTTTTTGTCCTGAGATAAAGCCGTCAAACCCACCAACAAGTTAATTAAAATTAATACTGATAAAAATTTACCTTTCATCAAGAGCCCTGGCTTTTAGATGACTTACTACCCCCTTTTTTTCCGCCAACAAAGAGGATAGCGCCCGTAATTAAACCAAGTGCAAAAAAGATAAAATACATAATTGCAGCTGGTAGGACGATTTTCGTTGGAATCGCGGGTGGTAGACGAAAATCAACATTGCCCGGATTGTTCAATCCCATCAGCACAAGACAACCGAGCACAACAACTAAAAAAACCAGTTTAATAATAAATTTACTGTTCATTGCAAATCCTCCCGAATTTTAAAATTTAAGTTAATCTTCTTGGGTTTTTTACCCATTTTTGTCCTAAAAGTCAATTTCAAATAACAATCTTTTATGATAACAATTAACACAAAAGACTGTAATAATTTAACTATGAAATTAATGTTTTACAAGTTAGAATCAATTTTTAATTTTCTTTAATTTTTGTTCGGACCCGATAGCCTTGAACCCAATTTTTAGCCCATTCTTTAATTTCATCCGCGGAATGAAATTTAAACCATTGTGCAATTTTTCTATCATCAATTTCTGTTTCTATAACTTGTGGAACTAAAGTCGATGTGTCTAGGAGTTTAATGATTTGTTCGAGAGAATCAAACACAGCCTCATCAAGCGCATCGGGATTTTTATGTGTTAAATAATAACAGACATCAATCCAGTTGCCATTTTGTCGCAATATGTATGTTCGTATATTAATATCCTCGCTGTTTGGCTTTAAGCCTGATTGTAAGACGATAAATGGACCCTGTGAGCCTTTTGTTGGATCAAGGTCAATTATCTCAAAATCGCTATAGTTGTTTGTAATCGTTCGCAATATTAATCACCGTAAATCATTTTTAATTTTATACCATATCAAATTGGTGATAGTATAAGGCCTTGAATTATTTTATCAATGTCTTGTAGAGTTAAAATAGGTTGCTGTGGTTTTGGCAATTCTCAATTATAATGTTTCAAGAAGTTTAATAGTGGCTTTTGTATGTTCAATAACTTAAATATGATAAACGATGCCGAAAGGCTTATCCGTTGTACTGGTGAAAATGTGAATAACAATTTTATTAATCCGCTGGACAATAAATAATTTGTTCCCATCATTTTTATATGAAGTATTCGGATTTTGTACATCTACACCTCCACACTGAATACTCATTGTTGGACGGTGCTTGCCGACTGGACAAGTTGGTGGAAAAGGGACACCAGCTTGGTTTTCCGGCTATGGCAATCACAGACCACGGTGTTTTATATGGCGCAATAGATTTTTATAAGGCCGCTCTTAATAAAGGCATCAAACCAATCATCGGTTGCGAAATGTATGTTGCGCCAACAAGCAGATTTGAAAAAAAGACAGCATTAGGCGGACGCGATATTTATTATCATCTTGTTGCGCTGGCAAAAGATGAAGTTGGTTATAAAAACTTGATTAAACTTTGCACAAAGGCGCATCTGGAAGGTTACTATTACAAGCCAAGAATTGATAAAGAATTACTTCAACAACACAAAGACGGATTAATAATTTTATCAGGCTGTCTGGCAAGCGAAATACCCACTTATATTTTGCAGGGTCAAACTGAAATGGCTAAAAATTCTGTGGACTGGTTCAAACAGTTATTTGGCGCAGAAAATTACTTCATTGAACTTCAAAACCATTCCAGCGAGGAAGACATCAAGGTAGACAGGGCATTAATCCAACTTGCTAAAGAATTTGGGCTTAAAACCGTTGCAACAAACGATGTCCATTACATTGAAAAGGAACATTCGCATGCTCATGATTGTCTTGTATGTATCGGCACGCAAACAACGTTAAATGACCCGAATAGATTAAGTTTAAGTTATGCGCCGGGACAATACTACTTGCGTTCGGCTGAAGAGATGAAGGCAATTTTTACGGAAGTTCCCGATGCTGTTAAAAACACTTTGCTGGTGGCTGAAATGTGCAATCTTGAACTTGAATTTGGCAAACTTCATTATCCCGCGTTCAAAACCCCGCCACCATATACAAACGTAGAATATCTTTTTAAACTTGTTTCAGAAGGTCTGGTCAAACGATACGGTTTAAAGACAGAAATTGAAGATGGAAAGTTTATCCCTATTGCAATTGAAGACGCCTGTCGTTTGCCCACATTTAAACCTGTCGCAGGAGTGGAAGTTAACCCGGGCGATTTAAAATCAAAACCGGTAGCCGAAGCAATTTCATCATTACTTCATCGGGTTGAAAGTGAATTAAGAATTATCATCAAGACTGGTTTCGTAGGATATTTTCTTATAGTCAGCGATTTTGTTCATTATGGGAGAAGCAAAGGTGTCTCCTGCGTTACGCGTGGTTCTGCTGCTGGGTCGCTTGTAACTTATTTGTTAGAAATTTCTAACGTTGACCCGATTAAATACAACCTGCTGTTCGAGCGATTCCTGAATCCCGAACGAATTAATCCTCCTGATATTGATATAGACTTTGCTGATGATAGAAGAAACGATGTCATTGAATATGTGCGGGATAAATATGGAAGAGATAGTGTAGCGCAAATAATCACCTTTGGCACGCTTGGCGCAAAACAGGTGGTTCGCGATGTTGGTAGGGTAATGGCATTAAGTTATGAAGAGTGCGATAAGCTCGCAAAAATGATTCCGAACGATCCGAAAATAACCCTTAAATCTGCTCTGGAAAAATCGCCGGATTTAAAACGGCTTTATGATTCGCAGGAAGAAATTCGCGAACTCATTGACACCGCTCTTATTCTTGAAGACCTAACACGCAACGCCTCGGTTCACGCTGCCGGTGTTGTTATTGGTCCTGAACCTCTTGTAAATATTCTACCCTTAAAACAAGATGAAGATAGCACGATTGTAACGCAATATGCAATGGGTCCTGTGAGCGACCTCGGTCTATTAAAGATGGACTTTTTAGGGCTTAAGACGTTAACAGTCATTAGAAACACCTGCGAGCTGGTTAAAAAAACAAGGGGAATTGATATTAAAATAGATGACATCCCCACGGACGACCAGAAGACTTACGACCTTTTAAACCGCGGCGAGACTGTCGGCGTGTTTCAGCTTGAATCTTCGGGGATGCGCGATTTGTGCAGACGTTTTCAGATTAATTCAATTGAACATATTACAGCGCTTGTAGCGCTTTATCGTCCAGGTCCAATGGACCTCCTTGACAACTTTATTGAACGTCGGCATGGCAGAGCGCCAATCCAATATGCGCATCCGCTACTTGAACAGATTTCAAGAGAGACTTATGGAGTCCTGATTTATCAAGAGCAGGTAATGCAGGCTGCTCAATTGCTCGCAGGCTACACACTTGGTGGAGCCGATGTTTTGCGCCGAGCAATGGGAAAAAAGAAAAAAGAGGAGATGGCAAAAGAGCGAGAAAAATTCATTCAAGGTTGCCATCATATCAACAAAATTCCTAAAGATAAAGCAAACGAGATATTTGATATATTGGAAAAGTTTGCAGGTTATGGATTCAACAAATCGCACGCAGCCGCTTATGCGATTGTCGCTTTCCAGACAGCGTATTTAAAAGCCAATTACACGGTAGAATTCCTATCGGCAATGATGACAAACGATATGAATGATACCAATAAAATAGCAATTCTCATCGATGAAGCCCGAAACTATGGAATCAGTATCTTACCCCCTGATGTGAACGAAAGCGAAGCGCTGTTCTTTCCGACGCCTGATGGAAAGGCTATCAGATACGGTCTTGCTGCTATAAAAGGCGTTGGTTCAATAGCGGTGGAATCAATTGTTCAGGCTCGTCATAATGGTGGAAAATTTCAGTCATTGATAGACCTCTGCCAGAGAGTAGATACTCGAACTGTAAATCGTAAAGTGCTTGAATCATTAATTAAATCCGGCGCATGCGATTGTTTTGGAAAAACTCGCACATCTCTCCTCTCAATGATTGACAGGGTTCTTGTGCGCGGTGCAAGCATCGCAGCCGATAGAACCCGCGGACAAAATATGCTATTTGATCTCACATCGAACAACGAAGAAAATGTTGAAGGAGAAAATCTTCCCGAATTACCAGAACATCAACTTCTTGCTTATGAAAAGGAATTGCTTGGTTTTTATATTTCTGGTCATCCTTTAAGCGCTTATAACCGCTTAATCGAAAGATATGCGCTCAATAAAATTGGAGAACTGGCAAATATGCCGGATAGAACAGCTATTCGTATCGGAGGTATCATTACAGCTGTTAAATCCGGCGTCTCTAAAAAGACGCAAAAACCTTATGCGATGATTACTCTGGAAGATTTAACAGGCGCGGTTACAGCTCTTGCTACTAATGACATTTACGAGAAATCAAAAGATATACTTCAAGAAAACAAAATTGTTTTTATTGCGGGCGAATTATCAAGCGGTGAAGATAATCTCAAAATTTTTCCACGAGAAATTGTGCCTCTTGAAAATGCGCCAGCACAGTTCACAAAAGAAATCCATATCAGAATTAACCTTGCTCACTTGAACTCGGAAAAACTACAAGCGCTTGAAAATATTCTCAAATCGTATCCGGGTAAATGTCCTGTTATATTATGTTTAACCGACTATTCTAATACATCTGTCTTCTTAGAAACCCACGAGGCTTTTTCAGTTACTCCTTCAGAGGAACTGGAAAATGCAATAATATCCTTGTTCGGCGGAGAATCTTGTTATCCAAAAATAGATAAGGAATTGCCAGAATCAAAATATAAAAACAAGTCTACAAAAAATGGTTTTAACAAAGGCAACGGCGAAGATTGACAAAATCCTACCTAGTTTCATAAAATATAGTTCGAAATGGCGTTGTTAATATAATATTTTTTGTTGACATTGTTTGCTTTAAATGTTTTATTTATATTCTTTAATATAAAGTTATGTACGCAGTAATTGAAACAGGAAGTAAACAGTATAAGGTGCAGACCGGCGATAAACTTGAAGTTGAAAGACTCAACTCCGAAGCCGGTAGCACAGTGAATTTTGATAGAGTTTTACTTGTAAACAATGATGGCAAGGTGCAGGTGGGAACTCCTACGGTGCCGAACGCAACCGTTGTCGGCAAGGTTGTTGAACACAAGCGCGGCAAAAAGGTTATCGCCTGGAAAATGCGTCGGCGTGAGGGATACCATCGCAAGGTTGGCCATCGTCAGGAATTAACTGTTGTTCAAATAGAAGAAATTAAGGCTTAATCAGGCTTATGGCACATAAAAAAGGTCAAGGTAGTATTAGGAACGGTCGTGATAGCAATAGTCACCGTCTCGGTGTGAAGGCTTTCGGCGGTGAATTTGTTAGCGCAGGAAGCATTCTTATCCGTCAACACGGAACCAAGTTTATAGCTGGCAAAAACGTAGGAACCGGACGAGACTGGACGTTATTTGCCCTTGTTGATGGAAAAGTTCGCTTCGACAAAGAGGGCAAGCGGATTAATATTGAAACCTCCGCTGCGGAGTTGGCTGAAAAGCCAAAAGTTCCGATGGAATCAAACCCACAGTCAAATTAACCTAAATTTTAAAAATTAAGGCGGGCTAAAAACCCCGCCTTTTTTATTTACACATTAAAAACAGTCCGTAAATAGGAAAGATGTTCTTTGTAATCTTGAACAATTGATTTTGGAGCAGCCGCTTCAATCTGCGCCCACCCTGAGTATCCAATCTCATCAAGAGCCTCCCGTACCTTAACAAAATCAACCCTACCTTTTCCCAACATAAAACCAGCGTCTTTGAAATGCACCTCGCAAATCAGACCTTTTAACATCCTGATTTCCTTGTAAATATCGTATCCCTTATCCGTAGAATTTCCTACATCATAATAGACTTGAATAGCCTTTGAACCGACGCGCTGGACTATATCCATATTCTCTTCTGCGCTAAGATAATTTTCTATGCCAAGAATAACACCGCCTTTTTCTGCCCTTGGGGCGAGTTCCTTTAACACCGCTACCGTGCGGTCAATCCCTTTCTTGTCTCCTTTTAACTCCCCATTTCCAAACTCGGCAATTAAAATAACTTTTACACCCAAAGCCTGCGCGACAGAGATTGAATCAAGCACCCAAATTGCGGCGCAAGGTTCACTTTTCAAAGGAATACTATTCAATTCAGCCATCGCAAGAGAGGCAATCTCAAGACCGGTTCGTTTTGCGGCTTCAATATAGGCTTTCTGAACCTCCGGTTTTCTTAAATGCAGACCATTGGATGCCCGTCCCATATCGACCTGAACACCATCAAGCCCAATTTCCTTTGCAACATCAAAACAACTTGGGTCGCTTTTTCCTAACGACCATTCGCAAGCGCCAATCTTAAATCGTCTTGAACTTGCGCCATTTAACAGTGGGGTAAATGCTTTTGAAAATAGAATTGCCGATGATGCCATTGCTCCGTTTATGAGCCATTGCCGTCTATTGATATTCATAGTGTTAATATGTGAACTACACATGGCAAAGTCAACACAAAGAACAGGGAAAATCTGTTAATTCAGATAATGCATCGGCAAATCAATTTAGGCAGTAGCATTAGCAAACCGCTGTATAAAGCAGGAGATAACAATACTGTTGTATCCAAAGCCAATTTAAACAACCTGTGTTTTCTGGGAACCTTTGACGATTTCGCCTATTATCCACGCCTTAAATTTATTTGCCTTAATAAATTTAAGAATAGAATCCACTTTATCTGCGGAAACGATTGCTGTCATTCCTATCCCCATATTGAAAACTTGATACATTTCGGCGTCGTCAATTTTCCCGTATTTTTGGATTGCGTAGAAAATTGGCAATACTTCCCATAAGCCTTTCTTTATCACCGCATCGCAATTTTTTGGCAACACACGGGGTATATTATCAACAAATCCGCCACCTGTTATATGAGCGAATGCCTTAGTGTGATTAGAAGTTGTGTTGAATTTTTTAATCAATTTTAGAACAAGTCCGGAATAGCTGACGTGAACTTTTAACAATTCGTCTGCGATTGTCCCCGATATTTCAGGTATCGTGCTATCAGGCTTTAATTTCATCTGCTCAAAAAATACTTTTCGCGCAAGTGAATATCCGTTTGTGTGAAGCCCATTAGAGGCAATCCCGATGATTGCGTCGCCGGGTTTTATTGTCTTTCCAGATAGCATTTTTGTTTTTTCTACCACACCGACAATTGTTCCTGCGATGTCGTATTCGCCTTGTTGGTAAAAACCGGGCATCTGCGCAGTTTCACCGCCAATAAGGGCGCAATTATTTTCTGCGCAGGCTTTTGCGAAGCCGCTTATCAATTGGTAAAAGACATCTTCTTTGAGTTTTGCCGTGCCGATGTAGTCAAGGAAGAATAGCGGTTCAGCGCCAAGAACGGCAATGTCGTTGACGCAATGGTTCACAAGGTCTTGTCCGACTGTGTCGTGGCGGTTGACGGCAAAGGCGATTTTTAGTTTTGTGCCAACACCGTCAACGCTTGAAACAAGAACCGGTTGTTTATATTTTTTGGTATCAAGCGCGAACAATCCGCCAAAACCGCCAACCTTACCAAGCACGCCTTTGCGTTTGGTAGAATCAAGTAGTTCAGGCAATCTTGACTTTGCCTTATTGGCAAGGTCAATATCAACCCCAGCTAAAGCATAAGCCTTCTTATTCATCAACCATTGAGTTAACCCTTTTTAGAAAATTTTTAACAGGAAAAAATTACTTTCCTAATTTGCCAAAATGATAAACCAGAACTGGCAAAATAAGCAAAGTAAGAATAGTAGAGGTCAACAAACCGCCAAGAATTACCGCCGCCATTGGTCCTTCAATCTCCCTGCCTGCCTCTCCTGTTCCGATTGCGAGTGGCAAAAGCGCAAGGGCAGTAACAAGGGCTGTCATTGTTACGGGGACAAACCGTTCTGTCGCACCGCGTATTACAGTTTCTATATTCCATTGTGCGCCTTCTACATTTACCAGATGTTCATAATGCGACATTAACATAATTGAATTGCGCGTTGAT
>JAKPVM010000114.1 GCA_029572555.1 Verrucomicrobiota bacterium
ATATGTTCGCCTGTACAAAGATAATAAACGTATTCGGCGAATTGCTTGAAAGTGGGGAGTTTTCCCGAAAGGAGACTTTCCGCGTCAATAGGTATTCCGACGCGAAAGTATTTAAAACCGGAATCATAACCGTACTTATCAATTGCACGTTTTATACGCTCACAGGTAATGTCTTTGCAAATGTTCTTCTTCGGCTCTGCTTCGGTGGCCTCGGTCATTTGGACAAGAATGCATTGACGATTGCCGCCGTCTTCATTGTTTAAATCCATTACTGCATGCATTGTGGTACCGGAACCAGCAAAGGAGTCCAGGATAATAGCATCTTTTCGTTCTCCTTCGGTAAATTTTATAACCCTTTTGATAAGATCGATAGATTTAGGATTATCAAAAACTTTTTTCCCAAATATTGCTTTTAATTGACTGCTGCCATTTGGTTTTAGATCATTCCAATGTGAACTCGCAAGTTTTGTTTCAGAAGGTGGTATGTAATGTTCAGGTTTTCCATTGGTTGATAATCGAAGAAGGTCAATTTCTTCACCGGATTTTTCAAGATTAGACATATACCATGCATCAATTTCCTCTTGAGTAATATTGTTTTCATTTTTATTTAAATCCATTAACATTTGCTTATAGTTTTCAATAGCGACATAGCTACGTTCTTTTCCCCATCTCCATTGACCGGTTTCTGGTTTTATTCCAAATAATTCATATCTCATTGAAGGTCTATCAGTACTTCTCCAATGATTATTCCAACTGCCATCTTTCCCATTTTCAAGTTCAATTTCAAATTTTGTAAATTTATAATCTTCATTTTTTGTATAAACTAATACATATTCACAACCATAATTTAATCTATCAACTGTTTCAAACTGTGCCTGAACGCTTTTTATTCCACGGCGAATAATTATAATATTACGAAAGTTTCTTTCTCCGAATATCTCATTCATAACTCCTATCAAATTATTTAGTTCATTGTCATCAATAGAAATAAATATTGCACCCTCATCAGAAAGTAAATCTCTTAATAACTTTAGTCTGGGAACCATCATGCAAAGCCATTTGTCGTGTCGTGTTAAATCGTCTTTACTTACTTCTTTGTTAAGCCATTCTTTAATCAATGGACTATTTACGTTATCATTATAAACCCATCCTTTTCCTTGTCCACTATCATTGCCGGTATTATACGGTGGATCAATATAAATACATTTAACCCTTCCAGAATACTGTGGCAGCAATGCTTTCAGGGCAAGAAGGTTATCTCCCTCTATTATTATATTCCCATTCGCTTTTTCCGGTTTGTAATGAAGTTTTTCAAGCTCATCCAGCGTATGGTATGGAATGGACAGGTGGTGGTTCCAGATTATATTTTTACCTTTAAACTGAAGTGTCGGCATGGCTTTTCCTCTATTTATGGATACGACATAATTATACCATATTTTTTATTTGTCAATTACTACTTCCCGGCATGCCGGCAGTGGATCGCAGGCCTCATTGTAAATAAGGCGGGCCGGCTTAGTTTGCGCAGAGCTTACGTCGTATTCATCGTTTTCATCGCCGCGCGGGGGAGGCAAAAATGCGACAAAGACCGATCGATTGAGGGGAAACGCCTCGCGTTATCCACCGCTACCCTGCGGGCGTAAAGGGGGCGGGCTTTGTTGAAGCCATTTCAATAAAAACCAATCAAATCGCAACCCACCCTCCGCAGGGCAAAACCTCGGCTTTTAGTATCTCCTGAAAACCCCCGCAAGCTTGCCTAACACCTCCACCTGGTCGACCACAATCGGCCGC
>JAKPVM010000132.1 GCA_029572555.1 Verrucomicrobiota bacterium
ATATTAATTGTCAGAGTTATGGATATATATTTTTAATTATTGTATGCTAATGCAATATTTGTGCTAATGGTTCAAATAAAAAATAAATCCAGCACTTTTTATTTTGTTATGGGATGGCTGTGAAAATTAAGTTAATTTGACCTTATCGGGTATTTTGGTTTTTTAGGTTCGGTTGGTGGATTCTTTTTAAGTGATTTTAAAACTTCATTTATTGCCACTTCTAACTGGGGGTCTTTTCCTTTAGCCATTTGAGATGGGTCATCAATAACTTCAATATCCGGTTCAATGCCTTGTCCTTCGATTATCCAATCACCTTTGAGGCTATAAATACCAAATGTCGGTACTGTTACGCTGCCACCGTCAATTAATCCCGGTGCGCCTGTCATTCCGATTAATCCGCCCCAGGTACGCGTTCCGATAAGTGGACCGAGTTCAGATTGTTTAAAATAATATGGGAAACAATCGCCACCGCTTCCACTCCAGCCATTTATTAGCATTGCTTTTGGTCCGTAATGTCCGTATGGTGGCCAGGGCCAATCTTTACCTGCCCTTACTCCCCAGTAATTTCGTCGTGGTCTATTTAACATTTCTATAAATCTATCAGGGATTTGTCCGCCGCTATTAAACCTTTCATCAACAATTAAGCCTTTTTTATTGAATTGTGCCCTGAATTGTCTGACCAGTTCATTTTGTCCATTAACCCCGGTATCAGGCACATAAATATATCCAACTTTGCCATCTGTGGCTTCTTCCACCCGTTTTCGTTTTTGTTCAATCCATGCGAGGTGTCGCAAACGCGCCTCGCTTGATATTGTTTGCACAAGCACTTGTTTGGCATCTTCTTTAGCAGGTTTATCGTTTACTGTTAAAATGACAGGCTTATCCGCAAGTCCCTGAAATGCGGCATAAGGTTCTACCGTTGTGTCAAGCGGTATTCCGTTTACTTCGAGCAGGTAATCACCATCTTTTACATTTACACCCGGTTGACGCAATGGTGAACGGATTTCGGCGTCCCAGGAAGCAGGTTCAATTATTTTTTTGATTCTGTAAAATCCATTTTCAATTGCAAAATCGACGCCGAGATAACCTACAGGTCGCGATGGCGATGATTCAAGAGCACCACCACTACGATATGTATGTGAAGAATTTAATTCCCCAATAAGTTCCCCAATAATATAATTTACATCCCATCTTGTAACAGCATAACGAATTAATTCGCCATATCTTTCCTTCATCTTTGCCCAATCAACACCGTGCAAATTAGGGTCATAAAAGAAATCGCGTTCTATCCGCCATACATCGTTGAAGATTTGAAGCCATTCTGATCGCGGGTCAATGTTTACTTCAAGTCCTGAGAAGTTAAGTTTTTTATCCATTCGCTGACCTTCACGGGCGTCTATAATGGAATAGTCGCCACCTTTTCGGACAAGAATCTTTTCTCCTTTTGCCGAGAGTATTAAGCCATCGCAATCATCTAAAATTACCTTTTCCTCTCTTTTATCAACGTCAAAGAATAGAAGTGGAGTTCTGTTATCTGTTGAACCAGTATTAGGCAATCTGCGATAGATTAATTTACTTGTTATTGCGCATAAATCATCGAATCTCCCAGCCCTTGGCGGCAAGATAATTGCTCGTTGTTCAAACCCGTCGATATCAATTTCCAATCCTTTAGGTTTTGTTTCAGTAACTTTTTTTTCTTTTTGCGCGTCAGCAGTCTGTTTTTGCTTTTCGTCAGATTTTTCAGTTTTTTTTGCGGTGTCCGGTTTTTCTTTTGAAAAAGATTCCTCATCATTCTTTGGCGCAAACGGTGATTTGATATCTTTTCGCAATGGAACGGCTATGAGGACATGTGTGTTTGGATAAATCCATGTGTTGTCAATATCGCTATATAATGGAGAAAATGAGCGAAATGATTTGTAATATAAAAATTTACCCGATGGATCAAATGTCGGCTGGTCGTCATTATAATAACCAGAAGTTACCTGATACCGTTTTTCTTCTTTTGTGTCATAAAGAACGATGAATGAGTTGCGGTTTTCGCCATCTCCATCATAAGCAAGCCACTTGCTATCTGATGACCAGCTTGGTCTAAATCTTGTTAAATCGCCGTGATATCGCCAGAGGAATTTATCAATAACAGTGGTCTTTTTAGCCTCTATATCGTGGAGATGCAGTTGCATTATCTGGTCAACAAAGACAATCTTTTTACTATCCGGCGACCAGTATGGTGTGTATTTGAAGCCCGCCCCCAGCTTTGTTAAAACAGTTTCTTCACCTTCACCATCAGACTGTTTTATTGTCAGTTCATACTCACCTGTTTTATCGCTGAAATAGGCAATATATTTCCCATCTGGCGACCAGGTGGGATGTCTTTCGGCAATTCCGGGAGTCCGAGTTATATTTCTTACAATCCCATTTTCTGCTGGTATGGTGAATATCTCGCCACGGGCAGAGAACACAGCGCGTTTTCCTGAAGGTGAAACAAATGGATGTCTAACAAATCCGGCAACATTTTCAATTCTTGGTTTTAAAGTTGACGAATCAGTTACAACCTGAATTTTTACCTCTTCATATTTTTCTGTTTTTAGATTTAGTAAGTAAAGTCTGCCACC
Source organism: Verrucomicrobiota bacterium (assembly GCA_029572555.1). Classification (GTDB taxonomy): domain Bacteria; phylum Verrucomicrobiota; class Verrucomicrobiia; order Limisphaerales; family JAKPVM01; genus JAKPVM01. The sequence goes on from JAKPVM010000132.1 coordinate 2,613, forward strand.
GTTTTCAAATACAATTTCTTCTGGTCCGATGTTTGGGAAATGGACATCAAGGTCTTTAAAAAATGTTACCTGCCGCACCTTTCCACTTTTGACAGAGTAAGCCCATATATTGAACCGCTTATTTTCATCTCTATCGGATAGGAAATACAGGGTATCGCCGTGCCACATAGGCTGGCTATCTGCAGCGGGGTTTTTTGTGATATTTTTTGCTTCAAACGTCTCTAAATTAAATAGCCAGATATCAGGGTTCATTCCACCTCGGTACCGTTTCCATGTTCTGAAATCTACGCTTATTGGCACATAAGCCAGAAGTTTCCCATCCGGCGATATTGCTCCAAACTCACCATAAGGAACCGGGATTCGTTCAGCAGGACCGCCTTCTATAGAAATCTTAAAAAGCTGATTGAATCTATCTTTCTCGCTTGTTCGTGTGCTGGCAAAAAGAATGTGTTTGCCATCCGGATACCATTCAAGAACTCTGTCAGGTGATCCATGATAGGTTATCCGTCTCGGTAGACCGCCAGTAGAAGGAATGATATAAATGTCTACATTTCCATCGTAGTTTGCGCTAAATGCGATTAGTTTGCCGTCGGGCGAAAAACGCGGGAAAGTCTCTTCGCCTCTTGGACTGCTTAATCTTAAAGCAACGCCTCCCTGTTTTGAAACAACCCAAATGTCGCCAGCGTAGACAAAGGCTATCTGACGCCCGGAGACTGCAGGATATTGCATCATACGGGCATCAAGACCAGTAGGTTTGTTATCATCTTGCGAATTAACAAAACCGACAAATGTGAATAATGTAAGCAAAACAAAAGTCTTCGCATAATCCAAACCAGATTTATCCAATAGATATTTCATAAATTAAGTAATTGGACTTTACTTTTTAAAATTGATAAAATAAAGAAAATTCTATGCGAAAATATCTTAAATGCTTAACTCTGCTTATTTTGTTTACATCTATCAATCTTTTGTTCTCTCAAGGACGCAAGGAAGATTATCAGCGCGCTGCATCGTTAAGGGGGCTTACTGCAAATAAAGTATATCGCTCAGAAGTAAAGCCAAATTGGCTACCTGACGGGAACCATTTCTGGTACAAAGTAAAAACAGGTCCAGATTCTTATGAGTATGTTATGGTCGATGCTGCCGAAGGCAAACGAGCTCTGCCGTTTGACCATAAGCAACTTGCTACATTGTTGGTTCAAAATGGCGTTAAAGATGCAAAGAGCGATAAGTTGCCTATAACAAATCTACGGTTTAAAAATAATTCAGTTGAATTTTATAGTGGAGGTAAATCTTGGAAGTATGATGTCAAAACCTCAACACTTTCAGTAATCTCAGAAACTACCGATTCTAATGAGGATAATTGCTGTCATATTCTACAAAGAATCCCATCAGCTTCGCGACGCACCGGAAACGAAATCAATCTAACGTTCGTAAATAAAACCGATAATAAAGTTCAACTTTTCTGGCTTAATACAGATGGAAAGAGGATAAATTACGGAACTATACCAGCAGGCGGTAGAAGACAACAAAACACATTTGCTGGACATATCTGGTTAATTGTTGATGAAAATGATAAAGTAATAGCCGCTTATGAAGCGCCGGATGAGGATTGCGTTTGCGCCATTGATGGCAAAAATCTGCCTTCCCAACAGAGAGAATCACCTCGTGAGGATAATAAACGTTCCACAAAATCAGATATTTCCCCGGATGGTAAATGGAAGGCATTTGTAATGGATTACAATTTATATTTGCGAGATGAATCCACAAAGGAAGAATTTAAATTGACTGAAGATGGGACAAAAGCAGATTTTTATACAACAGAATTTTATTGGTCTCCTGATTCACTAAAACTTGTTGCAATTAAGTTAAAAAAGGGAGATGACAGAAAGGTATATTTAATTGAATCATCACCGCAAGACCAAATTCAACCTAAACTTCATTCAATAAACTATTTAAAACCGGGCGACAAAGTGGACATCAAACAACCTTCTCTATTTAACATTAAAGAAAAAAGACAAATTAAAGTTGATAATACACTTTTTCCGAACCCTTACAGCATTACGCAATTAAGATGGTGGAGAGATAGTCGGGCTTTTGTCTTCCTATATAACCAACGAGGGCATCAAAAACTTTGTTTGTTTGAAGTTAATGCCACAAATGGAAACGTCCGCCCTTTGATAGAAGAAACCAGTGAGACTTTCATAGATTACAATGGCAAATTTTATTTAAATATTCTTGAGGATTCAGCCGAAATAATCTGGATGAGCGAGCGAGACGGGTGGAACCATCTTTATTTATACGATATTCAAAGCGGAAAGGTCAAAAACCAGATTACTAAGGGGGAGTGGGTGGTACGTTCTGTGAGCTTTGTTGATACGAAAAACCGTCAAATCTGGTTTCTTGCTGGTGGAATAAAAACAGGGCAAGACCCGTATTATATACATTATTTCCGCGTTAATTTTGATGGTTCAGGCTTTATTTGCCTGACCAGCGGAGATGGCACACACGAAGTCCAATTTTCACCTGATAGAAAATATTTAATAGATACCTATTCACGGGTTGATTTAGCGCCAATTACCGTATTGCGTTCTGCAATTGATGGAAGAAAAATCTGTGAACTTGAACAGGCTAATTGGGATGCGCTCCTTAAAACAGGATGGAAACCGCCAGAGCGATTCGTATCAAAAGGTAGAGATGGGGTCACAGATATTTATGGTATTATAATAAAACCCATAAATTTTAATCCATCTAAAAAATATCCGATTATTGAGCATATCTATGCCGGACCTCAAAGCGCTTATGTGCCCAAAAAATTCCAATCCTTTTATGAAATGCAAACATTAGCGGAATTGGGTTTTATAGTTGTGCAAATTGATGGAATGGGGACATCACATCGTTCCAAAAAGTTTCATAATGTCTGTTATAAAAATCTTGCAGACGCCGGTTTCCCGGATAGAAAACTATGGATAAAAGCCGCTGCAAAAGATAGACCGTGGATGGATATTACGCGGGTTGGAATTTATGGCGGTTCTGCTGGTGGACAAAATGCCGCAAGGGCTTTAATTGACCATAATGATTTTTACAAAGTCGCCGCTGCTGATTGTGGTTGTCACGATAATCGTATGGATAAACTTTGGTGGAACGAACTCTGGATGGGGTATCCTGTCGGACTGCATTATGCCGAACAATCTAACATTACCGGCGCAAGCAAACTTCAAGGTAAGTTGCTACTTACAGTTGGCGAATTAGATAAAAATGTCGATCCATCGTCTACTATGCAAGTAGTGAATGCCCTAATTAAGGCGGGTAAAGACTTTGATTTGCTTATAATACCCGGCGCTGGTCACGGGGCTGGGGATTCTCCTTATGGCAAACAAAGACGCGCGGAGTTTTTTGTAAGAAACCTTTTAGAACCGCGCAGTTAGATATTGTTAAATATATAAATATATTTATGATAATAATATTGATTTGATATATCAAATCTGTTAAAATTTTTTTTAAAAACGGGCAATCATTAAACAATGAATGTTTTGAAATTAATGTGTCACTTAATTTATAAATGAATTTATGAAAGCCAGTAAGTGGAAAAATATTTGGGTTTTAGGATTAATTAAAAATCGGTATATTAATTCTAAACCCGTTTTATTTACATTTCTCGTTTTAGTTGCCTTTTTATTTATCGTATCTTGCGCAAATCTGAACCGAACAGTAATGGCGCCTCCTTCAATACCCGGTGCTTCGTTTGTTGGGACAAAGGCTTGCGGCGAGTGCCACGAAGAACTTGTAAGAGACTTTAAGACTGCGTCTCATTACAAACTTCAGGCTAAAGGCAATAACGCAATTGAATATGGGTGCGAGTCTTGTCACGGACCGGGTAGTATTCATACTAAAATAGGTGGTGGAAGGGATAATATAGTGAATCCGAAAAAATCCCCGGATATATGTTTTAACTGTCATCTTGATAAAAGAGGCGAATTTCTTATCAGCTACAGACATCCCGTTCCAGAGGGGAAGATGACTTGTGGAGATTGCCATGATCCGCATAAAGGGGAAATATTAACGGCAGGCGCAGCAGGGCTTATGACGCAAAATGAAGGATGTCTTAAATGTCATCAAAGTCAACGAGGTCCGTTCGTTTTTGAACACGAGGCAATCAGAGAAGGCTGCATCCTTTGTCACAAGCCACACGGTTCTGTGAATGCAAAAATGTTGACTGAACGCAACGCAAGCCTTTGTTTGAAATGTCATTTCAGACAGCCAGCAGGTGCGGGACAGGTTTTGATTGGCGGCTGGGACCACACAGCAGCGCTTCAAATGGGTTCTTGTTGGAGCGCGGGTTGTCATGAAGCAGTTCACGGTTCTCATGTAAGTTCATCACTAAGGTTTTAAACTTAAAAGGAACGACCAATGCAAACCATTGTGTATAAATGGGTGAAAACATACGGAACAAAGGCGCTTCTTTTAGTATCGTTCTGCGCTATGGCTGTTGCCGCAAATGGAGCCGAAGCAGAAAAAGATGATAAAAAATCCGATACGGAGAAAGAATATAATAACTGGGTAGAATTTGGTTTCGGCGGGGCGGCTGTAGATGGGAATAGGGCAAGTTTCCAGCGGCGAATGGGGGTTAAGCAAGGTGTTTATGGCGGTGTAAGTGATTTCCATTTTGAACAGGGTGTTGGTAAAGAAGGGTTGTTTAAAATGGATGGCAAAGGCATCTTTGATTATCACGATTATAAACTACAACTAGACCTTGATTTTCCTGATAAATATTACATTCGCGGCGGCTATAGCGAATCTCGTTACTGGTATGATGGCAGCGGCGGTTATTATCCATTCTTGCCATATTATTTATTGTATGATGATAATCTGCACCTTGACCGACGCGATGTTTGGATTGAAACAGGTTTGAGATTTCCCGATTTACCTCAAATCACATTTAGATATGAACGGCATATCAGAGAAGGTTTAAAAGACTCTACCTCGTGGGGTATGTCCCCGTCTAGCATATACGGTTACCGCAACATTGTCCCTTCTTTTTTAGGGATAGATGAAATCCGCGATGTATTTATGCTCGATATTAGCAAAAAGATTAAATCCACAGAACTTGGCGCGGGCTTCAGAGTTGGAACACAGGATATTGATAATAAACGTTATGAGAGGATTTTCCCGGGCGCTGGCGCAGGGCTTGATAGACATATAACCCAGCGTGATTATGTCAGCCCGGATATGTTTAACGTTCACGCTTACAGTAAAACCTGGTTAAAAGAAAAAACACTTTTTACGACAGGCTATTCGTTCACTGATATGGATACGGATACGGCTGGGTATAGGCGGTATGGTAATTATTATGACCCTGATTTTGCAAATCGCCTCCCCCACTTTGAAACGTTTGACAATATGGTAGGCGGTTCTCTATTAAAACAACACGTCGCAACCATAAACTTGATGCATATTATCAAAGACAACTTTACGATTGCCCCATCTGTGAAGATAGAAAGCAGCGATATTGATTCTGTGTCATCGTTCATCAAACCATCTTTTGGTGGCGGCGCCCCCTGGAACACCGCAGATGCTTCAAGCCAGCGCAGTTTAATTGATGTATCTGAACGGCTTGAACTCAGATACACCGGTATAACTAATTGGGTGTTCTATGCTCGCGGCGATTGGTTGCAAGGCGATGGCGACCTTTCAGAACGGCTCACAGGAGACCCTCTGCCACTATTGAATAATCTTAATCGTTCTACTGATGATAGCCGCTATATGCAAAAATATACAATTGGGGCGAATTGGTATCCTTTGCGCAAACTCTCACTTTCTTCAGAGTATTATCATAAAATCAGGGTGAACAAATATGATAACGATGGATATATACCCCCTGTTCCCGTAAATCTTTATCCAAATTATTTTTCGCGGCAGGAGTTCGAAACTGACGATGTTAACCTCCGTTTGACCTATCGTCCATTAGGAAATCTAACATTTGTTGGACGCTATGATTTTCAATACTCTACAATAAACAACCGTTCGTATTATGATTCATTGGGCGACCTTGAAACAGCAAAAGTAACAAGCCATATATTAAGCGGTAGCATTACCTGGTCTCCGTTTAATCGCCTCTATTTGCAGGGCAGCGTAAGCTACGCAATGGATAAGACCGATACCTTTGCTGATACCTTAACCGGCGCTGCGTACGGTTCAGTTCTTGATGCAAGAAATAATTACTGGAATGCAAGCCTTACCCTTGGTTATGCCCTGTGTGAAAAGACAGACCTTGAAACTACTTATACATATTACCGTTCTGATAATTCACAGGACAACGCCTTATGGGGATTACCATTAGGTTCAAACGTAAGAGAGCACGGTGTAACTGCTGGCATTGTTCACCGAATTTCAAACCGCCTTAGATGGAACTTAAAATATGGGTTCTATGATTACACAGATAATTTGACAGGAAATAATAACGATTATACCGCGCATATGGTCTTTTCAACAATCCAGATGCGATTTTAACTTGTTAAAATTTGAAAAAATACAAATTATAATTTAATTTATAACACGATTATTAGGCTGTTTTTAATCGGGAACGACGGTATGTAAAATTGGTAGGTCTATGAAAAAAATATTAATAACATTAATTGCTATGGGCACAGGGCTGGCTATTGCATCTGCCGCTGACGCAAAAGAAAACTGGGAAGCACATTGCGCTAAATGCCACGGTAAAGATGGCACAGGAAAAACCAAGATGGGTCAGAAACTAAAGGTTAAAGACTACACTGACGCTAAGGTTCAAGAAAAGTTGAAAGATGAAGAGATGATTAAAATCATAAAAGAAGGAAAGAAAGAAAGAGGTAAGACCGTGATGGAGGGTTACAAGGAAGACCTTTCAGATGCCGATATTAAAGCGCTTGTGGAGTACATCAGGAAATTCAAAAAATAGTTGAGAATAAGACAATTCATTAAGCCCTTCACCATTAGAAGGTGAAGGGCTTATTTTTTAACCATTAACATAATTAATTTTATCTTGATTTTTTTTCAATGAACATTTATAGTATTTCTCAAAATTAACCCTGAATGGAACATCGTCATAAAAAAAACAAAATTGTATCTTTGCTAAATGTCGAAGCTGGTTTCAGTTTAATGGAAACTATCGGTGTCTTAGCTATTATAGCTATCTGTGTAGGAGTAATGGTTCCTCCAATATTAGAGAAAATTTCCGATGTGCGCAGGACTGCTGAAAGCAATGATTTATATAATATTACCGAAGCATTAAAAGAAGAGATTTTGGCTAAAAAATATATACCATCTGCAAACGATTGGGCATCATTTATTTCACAAAGGCTCGGGTTACCTCCGGAAAAAATCAATATATCAAGGAGAACTATGGTGGTTGACCCTTTATCGCAGATTTCTTCACTCACAGGCAAACTTCCTTATACCCAAACAACTAATGGAACATTATATCCAAATAGAATGAGAATAATGTTTTTGTCCAATCTATCTTTCAATCCTAATTCTCTGCCAATTCCAACAGATTTTTTGACCGATGTTTTAAAATTTCAACTTGTATGGGATACTCCGGAATGGTCTGTTCCTCCATTTTTCGGCTCAGCATGGATAGGAAAAGGTAAATATCTAAAAATCCAGCGAATTGACCTCGCCTCTTTATTTCGCAGGCTCGTCATACAAGTAAGAGGAAGTGGCAGGGCTTATATTTCAATCGATGGAAGTCAGCCTTTCTCCGTACCTTCAATGAACAGATATTATTTCAAGGGAACTGTGGTTGGGTTTTACGATAAAACTGGCACTAAATTACTTGAACAGGATGTTCTTGATGATGATGCGTTATATATTTTTGATGGTTTGAACTGGTCAACTGATGCAGGGGATATGGCTAATTCAAGCGATTTGGAAGCAATCGGACAGATGGTTGATAACTTTTTAAATGTTTCCACAAATCCGGATGCAAGGTTTGGAGCATCTCAGAAATACTTAATTAACGACCTTTATAATTTTATGCTAATGTATTCGAGGTGGGCTGCTGATGGGTTTTCTGATTATGGTAGCAATAATGACCAACAAGTGCCTGAAAATCAAGCACTTGAAAAAACACAACAACGAATCGATGATTCATCATCAAATCTAATTTGGTAATTATGTATCTTATAAAAATAAGAAAATTTAGTTCGCACAATAAAATCAGTGGTTACACCTTGATTGAAATATTTGGTGTCATTGCTATTGCAACTATTCTATTAGCAATGGTTCCTCATTTATTCCGGTCAATTACTGATGAACATATTAATAATGAATCTGATTTAATGGCTTCTTTTGAAAAGGCTTTTAAATCTAATGTTATGCGAAACCGTAGTATTCCAGACCAAAACGGATGGGCTTCGGTTATTGCGAATGAACTTGGGATACCGATTTATCAAGTTACCAATCTCTATAATCAAGGACGGATTTTTCTTATAGACCCGCAGTTCAAAATAGGACCTAATTTAACCTCCCTCCCATACACTCAAGGACCTAACGGTTCATTAAAGCCTATTAACCCGCGTGTGATGATTATCTCAAGTTTTGGACCTCCATTACCGCAACAAAGTGGTGTCTCTGCAAATTTTAATGCAATATGGAATACGCCAGACGGTGTTGTGCCTGCGGTATGGCAGAATAGTTGGAAAAGCAAAGGCGAGTTTTTAAAAATTCAGCGGATAGGATTAGAGTCTTTGTTTAGGTTTGTTATTATAAATAATCTTGATCCTAATCAAGATGCGGTTATTTCGGTAGATAATAGCCCACCGTTTCCAATAACAAGAGATGCGGCAGGTTTCTCCGGGTTCTTTTTCCGTGACACAGTTTTCAGCTTTTATGACACAAACGGAGTCAAAGTCACCCAAAATGTGTTGCAAAATGATTATAGTTTTGTTTTTGAATCAGGTGTGTGGAGGGGAAAAGTGTTAGATGGCAGGGAAAAGGCAACGAGTTTATATAGAATATCTGTGGCAATGTTCTTAGCTGCGCCAATATACCCGGGTGCAAAATTCGGGGCTAAACCAGTCAATATTCTAGATTTTTTTTGCGAATATGCCCGCGCATACACGTTGTGGTCTGTTGATGGCTTCCCATACACTAAATCTCAACAGCAATACCCCGCGATGCAACAAGTGAAGGATTATCAAGCATTATTAAGTCAAACAAGCAGCGATTTGATTGATTAACTATATGAAAATATGGAGAAAAGTTTATGAAAAAAAGAATAGGAAATAAATTCAAGGTATTGCCCAGCAATGCCTTTTCAC
>JAKPVM010000345.1 GCA_029572555.1 Verrucomicrobiota bacterium
TGTCGCGATATCTTGACAGGCTTGACCAAAAGAATCAGCTGACAAAGACAATCCTTTATAACTTAAATCCAGCCCATAATGAGGTGATTGCGACGATGATTGGGAATTTTCAAGATGGCTCCGTACCTGGTAAAATACAAATGGGCAGCGGTTGGTGGTTTCTTGACCAATTAGATGGTATGACACGCCAGATTGAGGCACTTTCCCAAATGGGGCTGTTGAGCAGGTTCATTGGAATGCTAACTGATAGCCGTTCATTCCTTTCTTATACACGCCACGAATATTTTAGACGTTTACTATGCAATATTTTGGGAAATGATATGGCTCGTGGGCTGATCCCCGACGATATAGAAATGGTCGGAAAGATGGTTCAAGACATTTCTTATTATAACGCCCGTGAGTATTTCGGTTTTTTTAAATAACTTATACCTAAAATATTATAATAACTTACCTGACTTCAAGGGCGTCTTTATCTGGCAATGGTGGAAACGGTGTATGCGGCTCAGTCTGATACCAATATGCAACAGATGATATATCATCTTGAAGTGGTAGATACCGTCCATCTGAACGCCACCCAAGCGCTTGAATAGTAACTTTTAAGTCTTTCTGAAACCTAATCGGGTCAACAATGTGCCATCTGTATAAACCGAATCGCTGTTGTGATTCATAAACGCCGTCAGGTTTTATAACTTGAGGCAGTCCGGTATAAGGAGTTGTAAATTCTTGATATTGGTGTGTCGTTTTATTTTCAAAGTTATAAGAACCGCAGAAATAATCTTCCGTCCCTGTTCCGCAGATTGTTGGGAACTCTGTATCGCCGTCTATGTAGAACTTAATTTCGCCTTCACCCCACCAGCCCGTATTATGAACGCCCCAGCACAAATATGTTCCGACATAATGCCCCCAGCCTTTTACTCCATCAAGTAACGTATAAACTTGTTTATAGGGTAGGGGATTTACCCTGCGAAATTGAGCGTGAAAATAAGCGGCGTCTTCCGGTACTTGCGTCAATGTATAATTAACCTGATAATACAAGACCATTGATTTGGTATCTATATTTTCCAGTGTAATTTTTGCCTTCTTTTTAAACGGCATCTGCCAGTAACAATTAAATGCGCTTCCGGGATTGACGCAGACCGCAAGAGAACTAACCTGCGCATATTTGCCCCATCCACAAGCAAAGAAATCGCCAACTGGACACTCAACTGATGGTTTTTCCTCACCGTCCCAATACATTCTTAAAATCGACCACCTCCAGACTCCAGTGGGAGTCATCCAGATTTGCTGAATTGCTCCCGGACCATTGATTTCTGCAAGTGTGAGTGTTGTTCGGGATTTTATCTCAACAGAAGGGGAGATTTTCCAACCCCTGCCGAGTTCTCTTGCTGCGTTTGCGCCGGTTCTGCTTGTTGCCATACCGCCTTTGCCTTTTTCGCCGGTAAAATTTTCCGGACTTATCGACCGCGATTCTGCCCGCGATAGACGATATAGGTTGCCGAGGTTTAAATCCAGCCCATTAAAACCTTCAGCACCAATTAACGACAACGATATTGCATTCATAAAAACGCAAAACGAACCGATTAATATTTTTGATTTTCTCATAGGAATGGCATTTTGTATTTTTTATTCATCTGAACAATATGAATTAAACCAATATTTTCATAATTAACCAGAAAAATTTTAGGATGATTAATAATTATTCTTAATTAAGTTGACATCATTATTGTTAAAAATAAAATTTCTTTATGAAATATAGAACAAGTAAAGGGATAAGACATCTCGCCGTTGTTGCTGGAGGAATCAGTATTCTTTTTTGTTCAGGATATTTGACATTCTCAGCAGACAGTAAAAAATCAGATCAATCTATAGAAAATTTACCAGACGGTATTACGATTTTAAATGAAGTTAAGCCATCACAATACGGCGGACTTTATACTGGCAATCGCTCACCGCTTGTGCCATCGCCTTTTATAAAATTACCAATCGGCAGCATATCGCCGAAAGGTTTGCTACGTCATTCGCTTGAATTGGAGAAGCAAGGAATGACAGGGAGATTAGATGAAATATCTCCGTGGCTGAATTTTGAAAAGAGCGCATGGGGAAATCCCGAAGGAAAAGGAGGTTTTGGATGGGAAGAGATGCCATATTGGCTAAAAGGCTATGGCGATCTTGGTTATGTTCTAAAAGATGAGCAAATTATCGCGAAGGCGCGCAAATGGATTGAATCGGCAATGTCATCTCAACGAGAAGATGGTTATTTTGGACCCAGAGGTTTGCTTACTTCCTTAAATGGCAAACCTGATTTATGGCCGCATATGATTATGTTGAATGTATTACAATCTTACTATGAATATTCCAATGACAGCAGGGTTATAGAGGTGATGAAAAAATATATGAAATGGGAGAACCAACTTCCTCCGAGCACATTTGGTGAAGGCTACTGGCCTTAATTGCGAATGGGCGATAATATTGAGAGCGCTTACTGGTTATATAACAGGACAGGCGAGGAATGGTTGCTGGAACTTGCCCAGAAGATGTTTGATAATATGGCTCGGTGGGATAAAGATGTGATTAATTGGCATAATGTCAATATTGCGCAAGGATTTAGGGCGCCGGCTGTTTTTTATATGCAATCCAAACAGTTAGAACATCTAAACGCAGCGGAGCGAAATTATCGGAAGGTGATGGATATGTATGGTCAATTCCCCGGCGGCGGATTTGGAGGTGATGAAAATTGCAGACCCGGTTATATAGACCCACGGCAGGGATTCGAAACTTGCGGGATTATTGAATTTATGCATAGTTTTCAGATGTTAACCAAAATATCTGGCAACCCAATCTGGGCAGATAGGTGCGAAAATATTGCATTCAACACTTTTCCAGCGTCAATGACGCCAGACTTAAAAGCCTTGCATTATTTGACCTGCGCAAATCAAGTACAGCTGGATAAGAATAACAAATCACCGGGCATTCAAAACGGCGGAACGATGTTTTCTTATAGTCCGTATGAAGTTTATAGATGTTGCCAGCATAATGTCTCACACGGTTTTCCTTATTATGTAGAAGAGTTGTGGCTTGCGACTTATGATAAAGGACTTTTAGCGTCGCTTTATTCAGCCTGTGAAGTATCGGCAAAAGTTGCTGATGGGACTGTTGTAAAGATAGTTGAAGATACAGACTATCCGTTCGATGAAGTTATTACTTTCAAACTAACTCTGCCAAAGTCTATTAAATTCCCATTATATTTGCGTATTCCTCAATGGTGTTCTTCGCCTGTTTTAAAGATAAATAACAAGGTTCAAAAGACCAAAGCAAGCGGGCTTTGTTATATTGCTATAAATCGCAACTGGAATGATGGTGATGTGGTCACTCTTCAACTCCCGATGCAGGTGCAGTTAAAGCGATGGGAGAAAAATAAAAACGCTGTATCTGTCAATTATGGTCCGTTGGAATTTTCATTAAAAATTAAGGAAAAATGGTCTCCTTACGGGAGAAATTCAGAATGGCGAGAGTGGGAGGTATTTCCGGATTCTGATTGGAATTATGGGCTTAATCTTAATAGCAAGAATCCTGAAAAAACGTTTGTCGTTGTCAAAAAACCAGGACCATTGCCATCTCAGCCATTCACTCCTGATACCACACCTATTGAAATAAAGGCGACTGGTAGGAAAATTCCTGAATGGCAGATGGACAATTTGGGGCTTGTCGGATTATTACAAATGAGCCCGGCATATACTGAACAACCAGTAGAAACAATTACGCTCATTCCGATGGGCGCAGCGCGTTTAAGGATATCGGCGTTTCCCGAAGCAAGTTCAAGTCCAAATGCAAATCGCTGGACATTGCCACCAAAACCAAAGAAACCGCCATTTAAGATAACAGCTTCGCACGTGAATCCATCAGATTCGCTTGATGCGGTGGCAGACGGACTTGAACCAGCAAATTCAAACGACCATAGCATACCGCGATTTACCTGGTGGAACCATCGCGGAACTAAAGAATGGATTCAATTTGATTTTGATAAACCGCGTAAGTTGTCTGGCGTATCAGTGTATTGGTTTGATGACACTGGCGTCGGTGAATGCAGAGTCCCGCAATCCTGGCAGTTGCTTTATAAAGATGGCAATGAATGGAAGACAGTAGAAACAACAGACCAATTTTCAGCATCGACGGATAAGTGGAATACTGTTAAGTTCAAACAAATTGAAACTGCTGGTTTAAGGATTGAAGTGCAGTTAAAACCGCGGTTTTCAGGTGGCATTCTTGAATTCAAGATAATTGAATAACCACTAAAAAATAGAGTCTTAGCAAATTAAGGTTAAAACAAATTTGTTTTTTTTCTTGTTTTTTTTCTATTTTGGTTTTTTATACAAAAAAAGCCGTATATTTAACGTTATGAATCTTAATAGAAATTTTGTTAGGGGAGGTGTGATATTAGCCATAGTTGGATTTGTAGCAAGCGGGCTATGTTCGGATGTGATAATCACCGAATTTATGGCAAGTAACTCCAGGACTATTGCCGATGAGGACGGGAGTTACGAGGATTGGATTGAAATCTATAATAATGGAACGAATATTGTAAATTTAGGAGGCTGGTATTTAACGGATTCAACAAACGATTTTAGGAAATGGGAATTCCCAGCAACCAATTTAAACGTAGGCGCTTACCTTATTGTTTTTGCCTCAGGAAAAGACAGAACTATTGCTGGAAGAAATTTGCATACGAATTTTAAACTGGGCGGTTCGGGTGAATATCTTGCCCTTGTTGAACCTGATGAAGTTACGGTTGCAACTGAATTTTTACCGGTTTTCCCGCGGCAATTTGCGGATGTTTCATACGGCTACAGTCAAGAATCGCAGTTTCAAAAAGTGGTTAATTCGAACTCGCCGGTTAAAATATTAATTCCTACAAATGACGCGCTTGGACTTACATGGACAGGCGCTGAACTTTTTGATGATTCGTCGTGGCTTACTGGAACAAATGGCGTTGGATATGATACCGGGACACGCGAAATCGGCGAAACCTATGCTGAACTAAAGAACTATTATCCTTTTGAAAATAATGCGGTTGACAGTATCGGCGGGGTATCTGGTTCGCTCAATGGTTCTCCCAGTTTTACTGCAGGACATTCCGGGAAAGCTATTAACCTTAATGGAACGAGCCAGTATGTTAGTTTATCAAGTTTAAACCTTCCAACAAAGTTTTCTATAAGTGTTTGGGTAAAACCGATACAGAAGGATAATATAATGAC
>JAKPVM010000346.1 GCA_029572555.1 Verrucomicrobiota bacterium
TCATTAGCATACATAGTGAAATAAAATAGGTTATCCATAACATCAACCAGCCGAAGGCTGGCATTTTAAAACTCCGAAGGAGTGGCAGGATTATAGCATAGACATTAACACAGGAGAAAACCACGCCCGTGGTGACAGAGCAATAATTTAGAAACCAATCATCAAAATTTAGTGGCTCTGTCACCTCCTGTCTGAGGTTAGATTTGAAGTCGTATCCTTTTTGCTATAATCCTGTCACCCGCTCTGGCGGGTTTTGAAATGTGTTTATACTGTTTTGCAACTCCAACAAATATTGTTAATTTTTTTTCCTTATCATCTGTGTAAATCTGTTTCATCTGCGAAAATCAGCGTTCCATTCCCGTTAATTAATAGAATGCCATAACTGATAACAATAAATTTATGTATGTTCTATGAACTTCTTTTACCGCACTAAACATTAAAAGTCAGGAAGAAGCCGAGTCAGGAATGCTTTTGCCAGTCGAAAATTTGTTCTTTTTTTCTTTACAACCATAAACAATCGATATAAATTGTATATACAAAGTAAATACATTGCATTTGCATTTAATTTACAATTAGCTTATGGAATTTGATTGGATAAATCCGCCATCGGCGTTTGATGAGACAATTTCTCACAGGGAAATTGAAGAGTCATTCGAAGACCCGTTTGCGGTAAAACTTTTACCCGATTCCCCGCGATTTTCCGTCCAGGCAAGATATTTTAATCTCGGTGTTTCAATAAATGGGACGGGTATTTTTTCTGTTTATAGGACGAATGGCAAAATAACGCGCGTCATTTATGCCCGTCAATTTACAGCCGAAGAACGATTTTTTTATCAAAAGAAAATGAACGAACTACTTGCGGAATAAAAATATGGAATTAAGGACAATAACTGATTGGGAAGAGGTACCAATCTTTGATACTGAAGAGGCGGAGGCTCAATTCTGGTCTGATGTTCGACTTGATTTGCGGTTAATGGAATCTGCGGTGGTTAAAAGCAGCGAGCTTTCTGAATCGGTTACGATAACATTGCGGATGGATCCGCGGATGCTCTCGCGGATAAAAAAGTTAGCTCGGTCGCGGTATTTAAACTATCAAAGTATGATAAAACAGTGGTTAAGTGAACGGCTTGAGCAGGAATTAAGAGAGCGTGGCACGGAAAATGCGAATAAACGGGCAAACAGATATTAACTTATGAACATTTACAATTATGCAAAAAAAGACAAAGTCTGCGGCTTTACGTTGATTGAGATACTTGTTGTAATGGCTATCATTGCCGTATTGGCTTCATTGGTTGTCTATATGGCGGGGCAATCTTCGGATAAGGCGAGACGCACGAGGGTGGAAACGATGAAGGCGCAAATAACGGCTGCAATAGAATCATATCATTCTCGGCACGGTTTTTATCCACCGGATAATCCTGCTGACCCTGCAGTAAATCAACTTTATTACGAACTCACAGGAACGGTATTCGAAAATGGCACTTATAAAGATATTGAAGGCAGAATTGCCGACCCGACGCCATTTAATGCAGGCGGATTTGTTCATTCAACGCAACCGCCGGACAAACCGCAGAATTTTTTGCAAACTACCGCAAGAATAGAGACTAAAGAGGTTGCGCCGAATGCCCGCGTTCTTGTAGTTCCTTTTGAATGGCCTGCCAACAGAACAGACCAGCCAATACCATCAAAGCCCGGTGTAAATCCGTGGCATTATGTTTCTACGAAACCTGTACACAATCCAAATTCCTATGATTTATGGGCTGAATTGGTTATTGGGGACAAAGTGATTTTGATATCTAACTGGACAAAATAAACTAAACGATTTTATGAAAATAAAACTTAATTCTGGGTTCACGCTCATTGAACTATTAGTAGTTATATCAATAATTGGCATACTTGCCGGTCTATTGCTAACAGGCGTTACGAATGCTAAAAAGAAGGCGACTATTACGGCGGCTCAGATTGAAATTAAAAATTTAGTAGGAGCCATAACGAAATACGAAGCCGAGTATAACCGCTATCCTTGTCCGACAAATGCAGTTGATGATGCCACATTTGGCTTAACCGATAAGAAAAACGCTGCCATAATGGACATTCTCAGAGACAGGGATACGGAAAATAACCCGAATCATTCAAGAAATCCGAGACGGATAGTCTTTATTGAACCGAAATTAACTTCAAGCACAGACGCACCCGGCGTTGGAACTGACGGTACCTGGCGAGACCCATGGTTAAATGCGTATATAATTTCTATTGATTATAATTACGATAATGAAACCAAAGATGCGCAGTATGGTGTCCTTCCTGTCTCAGTAGTCGTCTGGTCAATGGGGCCCAATGGTAAGCCGGGAGACGAAGATGACGTAAAAAGTTGGACACAAAGTAAACATTGAAATGACAGAAATGCCAAATAAGGTCTCTAAAAAAGACGCTGTGTTCAATATTGAACGGAGCAAGAAAAGTAATATTGCAGCGTTCACGCTTATTGAAATGCTGGTGGTGATTTCTATTATCGGTATCTTGCTTTATTTGAGCCTACCGGCGTTAAAAAATATGTCAAAGAGCGATGCAATGGGGATTGCAAACCGCCAGTTAATGGACGACATAGCGCGGGCGCGTCGGCTTGCTATTACACATCGAACAACTGTTTATATGGTGTTTGTCCCATCAAACATAACAAGTCTTGTTTCTCTGCCCCCTGAATTACAGGATAGATATGAACGGCTGGCAATGAGTGGATACGGTATGTTTGCATTTAGGTCGGCTGGCGAACAACCGGGTAAGATACGTCCGAGATATTTTAGAGAATGGCGCGATTTGCCAGAAGGGATTTTCATTGCGCCGTGGAAGTTTACTACCGGGCTACACAACATACAACACCCATATATAAAAGTTATAAGCAATTTTTTGTATCGTCCATTTCCGTTTCCAGATACAAATTATCCTGTTATTAACCTGCCCTATTTTGCGTTTAATCATTTAGGTCAACTTGCCCATTTTCAGCCAAATGGAGATCAATACGAAAATGAATATAACGAAATTATACCATTGACGCGCGGTTCAATGTTGATTTCAACAAACAGTTCTGGTGTGAGGAGTATGGATTTTCAGGAGACGCCGCCGGGTAATTCGACAAATAATTTTAATTGGATAGTCGTGGATTGGTTGACTGGCAGATGCAGGATTGAAAGACCGGAGATTTTTTAACTGATGAAACTGTTTAAACGTATTAAAAATAGTTCAAGCCGAATAAAAGGCAATCCGGGTGGCAATGTTGCAGGCTTTACGATGATTGAGATTGCCATTTCGCTTGCGGTAATTGCCATTGCGCTTGTGGCGATTATTGGCGTACTGCCATCAGGATTTAATATCCAGCGCGATAATAGAATAGATTCTTTGATTTATAATGACGCGCGCTTTTTTACCGAGGCAATTAGAACAGGCGCAAAAGGGATAAATGGACTTGAGGAATATGTTGACGTTTTAAACGGTAAATCCGCAGGTGGACTGACCCCACGCGAGATCATCGGGGTTTTAAGCATACCAAACCAGACAAATACCGCAATTGTGCGGTCTATTGCAGGTACCCCAGCAGAAATGGCGCCACAAACAAAAGATATGGCATTTAAATATCAACTAAGCTGCGCCCTAACAAGTTTTAGAAGTGGAAATACATATCCGAGCGCATTAGAAACAAATCTTTATGAATTGACGCTCAAATTTAACTACCCCGTCAGGGGAGACAATACGGTAGTGATTAGGTCTGCGACTGAACGGATTTTCAGGACTATGATATCGGGCAGGTTATATATAGAAACAAATTCAAATGGCGATACGCTTTACTTTTTTGAACGATGAGGATTGATGCAACTAAACATAGTGGGATAGCAAGGCTAAGGCAAGCAATGACGCTTATGGAGTTATTGGTTGCGATGGGGATTTTGAGCATCATAGTTGTAGGGCTGTTAGCAATGTTTCAGCAGACTCAACGCGCCCTGAGGGCGAGCGCAACGCAGACTGACGTTTTGGAGACAGGTCGGGCAGTTATGGATTTAATGGTCAGGGAAATTCAACAGGCTGCGGCTATCAATCTGCCACATTATAACAATAATTTCTATGATTTTTCTATTTCAAATTCTGTGAACTTTTTTGGCATCACAAATAGTTCAAACGGACAATTTCCACCTCTTTCGCAAAAAAGGTCTGGCGGCGCGCCAAATCAAGATTATGATTTCGAAGATATTTTCTTTGTAATACACGATGGCAATGAATGGCGAGGAATTGGCTATTTTATAAATTTAACGAACAATGCTGGTTATGGGACATTATATCGATTTCTCTCGATAGAGACTAACTGGAATTATGCGACAAATTTATATATAGATTTTTTGAATGAAAAGAGCGATTTTCAAAATAATCCTACGTTAATTGGAACATATAAAACACGTCGCGTAGCAGACGGCATTGTTCATCTTGAAGCGCATTTTTATAACGAGGAAGGTTTTATGTATCCGAACATAATAGCGACGAATTTAATTAAATTTGACAATTTTGCAGTTTTTATGGGGAATTTGCTGCCTTATACAGTTGAAATTCAACTTGGTGTTCTTGAACCGCCGTTGCTTGATAGGGTAAGAGGGATGCCCGGCGGCGCTGCAAGGGCATTTTTAGAGGATGAACACCGAGCCGGACGGGTTCATCTGTTCAGACAATTAATTCAGGTTCGTAGCGCTGGGAATTAATGAAAGAGATTAATAAAAACTTGTTTAGTCTTATGTGGGGCGCGCGATTAGGTTCGGGGTCGTCGGGCAATAGAATTGCGCAACAGCGGGGTGTTGCCCTCGTGATAACTTTGATTTTGCTCTCTGTAATCACGATGTTAGCGATTGCGTTTTTATTAGTGGCAAGACGGGAGAGAGGACAAGTTACCCTTACTGGCACACAAATAGAGGCAGAACTTGCAGCGGATGCTGCGTTTGACAGGGCTAAAGCCGAGATAGTTTCAAGGATAATTGTTGAAACCAATCTACTGAATTTCGGTCTGCTCGTCTCCACGAATCAGGACATCTATCCGGCAAATCCATCAGCGGCAGATTTAATAAACTTACTAAAAGACCCGCGTGTTCCCGTTTATATGGATTATGTTGATGACATCGAACACCCGAGAGAAGGTCGATTTTATTTAGATTTAAATCGCAATTCATTTTTTGAACGAACCACAATCGAAGGACTTGGTGACCCGGAATGGATAGGGATTCTT
>JAKPVM010000153.1 GCA_029572555.1 Verrucomicrobiota bacterium
CGATAACAAACAAACGGTATCAAATTGAATATGCTGACACTCTTGAATCTAACTGGTTGACCAATACAGTCCTTACAGGCAACGGGGGAAAACTGAACATAACAAACTCGGTCAACAGTCCTAAACAAAGATTCTTCAGAACAAGAGTCCTGAATTAAACCGATTAAGAAATTTTTAAAGCGTAATCCAGCGAAGGATTGATTTTTGGGTGTGTAGCCTATTTTCGGCTTGTGTAAAAATAGCATCTGCATTGGCTTCAAAGGTCTCTTCATCAATTTCTTTTCCCCTATAAGCGGGGAGACAATGCATTACTGGTGCACCTTTTTTAGCCAAAGCAACAACAGATTTATTAACCTGATAAGGAGAAAGCTGATTGATTCGCGTTTCTAATTCAGCCTCTTTTCCCATTGATACCCATACATCTGTATATAATAAATCTGCATCTTTGGCTGCTACATCTATCAAATCTGTTAGAATAAGGCGCGACCCAGATGGGAGTTTGAAGACTTTAGTATGGTTATCTGACTTTTCTTCTACGGCGCCACTACGGATAAGCGTATTTTTCTTTGGTTGAAAATTTGCAGGAGAAGCGATTGCGAGATTAAATCCCAATTTTGACGAAGCGAACAACCATGAATTTGCAACATTGCTTGAACCATCACCAAAGAACGCCACAGTTTTCGCGTAAATTGGTTCGCGGATTTCCTGAAAAGTAAAGATATCGGTGAGAATCTGGCAAGGATGTTCGTCATCTGTTAGCGCATTTATTGTCGGAATGTTTGAGTAGGCGGCGAATTCCTCGACTTCTTGTTGGGCGTAAGTTCTGATGATAGCACCGTGAACCATACGGCCAAGTACACGCGCTGTGTCTTTTATTGGTTCACCTCTGCCGAGTTGAATATCCTTAGCATTGAGAAAAATTACGTCAGCGCCTAACTCTCTTAATCCGACTTCAAATGAAACACGTGTTCTGGTTGAGGATTTAGAAAACAAAAGTGCCCATACCTGATTTTTTAGAAATAGGTCAGTTTCTTTGCCGCGGTTTTTTTTAAACAACATTGTGTTGTTCAGTATGTATTCCATATCACTGCGGTTTAGCTTTTCTAATGACAATAAATGCTTCATTTTTTTGTTTAATATCAGTTATTAAAATAAATAATCCTTAAATTTAGTCCAGACAAGTAAATGCTTCTTATAACTGAAGTTTTACATAAAATTATAAAAGTTCAATTTTAAATTGCTATGATTTGAAAAATATTTTCGATAAGTCAGCAATGAAATACATAATAAATGCAAAAAATGTTGGTTATATGACAATACTTGTTTAGCAATGTATTTTATTTGAATAACATTATTTATAGATATTAATTACTATGTTAGTGCAGAATAAAAGATTTTTAAGACAAAAAATTTTATATACAATTGGGTAAATTAATTTATCAGGTTAATTTGGAATGATGATGAGTTTTGATGGTAAAAAAACGATAGTATTGGGTCTTGGCAATGATATCCTTTGCGATGATGCAATAGGAATAAAGGTTGTTCAAAATCTGTCTCAAACAGAAAAACAGTGCGAAAATGTGGACTTTAAACAGACTTGCGAGATGGGACTTGCCTTGCTTGATTATATAGTCGGTTATGATTCGTTAATTATTATAGATTCGATTAAAACAGGCAAAGCGTTACCGGGTACCGTGTCAGAAGTTGATATTGATAATGTTACCTCTGCTGGAATAACTTCGCCTCATTTTCTCGGTGTTAGGGAAACGATTGAACTCGGGAAAAAGTTAGGTCTTAAGGTGCCGGAGACAATTCATATTTTTGTTATTGAAGTTGAAGACCCTTATACGGTGTCGGAGAATTTATCGGAAACATTACAAAAACAGCTGGATAATATTGTAAAATCTATAAAAGAAAAACTTTGGGGTTTGGTTAACTATGTATAAAAGTTTTGTTTGCAGTCAAAATCGATTTTGTTGATGAATCTTTTTCCAAAAAGCGAAGGTATTGTTGGCAATAAGAAAAAACGGCTGAAGATTGACATTAACGGTGCTGTTCAAGGGGTGGGGTTTCGTCCATTTGTTTATCGTCTTGCTACGGAATTAGGATTAACAGGGTGGATTATTAATAACGAAAATGGTGTTGGGATTGAGGTTGAAGGTCAAGTTGATGCCCTGAATAAATTTGTTGAACAATTACAGACACATAAGCCAGAAAGAAGTATAATATCTTCTATAAAAGGTGAAGTTTTTGAACCTGTTGGTCATAACAAGTTTGTTATAATGAATAGCGTTGTTGGGGGAGAAAAAACGCTTGCTATTCAACCGGATATTGCAACTTGCAAAGATTGTTTATCTGAAATCTTTGATTCAAGAAACCGCAGGTATTTATATCCGTTCACCAATTGCACAAATTGTGGACCAAGGTTCAGCATAATTGAGTCGGTACCTTACGACAGGGAAACCACCACAATGCGGGATTTTAAGATGTGTCCTGACTGTGAAAAGGAGTATAATGACCCCGCCAATAGACGGTATCATGCCCAACCAAATGCCTGTCCTGTTTGCGGACCGCATATTGAGTTATGGAATACAGAGGGGAAGTTATTAAAAAAATTTAATGACGCCATAACAACAGCTGTTGAGGAAATTCTTAAACGTAAGATTGTTGCGGTGAAGGGAATAGGAGGTTTTCATTTGATAACACTTGCCGAAGATGAAAAGGCTGTTTTGCGGTTAAGGAGGTTAAAACATAGGGAGGCAAAACCATTGGCTTTAATGTTCCCATCAATTGAAAGTGTAAAAGGTGGGTGTGTTTTAAGTGATGTTGAAGAAAATCTACTGTTGTCGCCTGAATCACCGATTGTTTTGTTGAAAAGAAAAGATGATATTAATATTGCCCCATCAGTGGCGCCCAAAAATCCATATCTTGGAGTAATGTTGCCATATACGCCACTGCACCATATCTTGATGAGGCTTATTGGCAAGCCGATAGTTGCAACAAGTGGAAATAGAAGCGATGAACCAATCTGTATTGATAACAAAGAGGCGGTTGAACGACTTGGCAATATTGCGGATTTTTTTCTTGTTCATAATCGCCGAATTGTAAGGCATATTGACGATTCAGTAGTTGCGGTTTTTAATGGTGAACCAGTCGTGTTGAGGCGGTCAAGGGGATATGCGCCGCTGCCTGCGGAAATAAATGCTCAAACCGAGCCAGTTCTTGCTGTTGGTGGGCATTTGAAAAACACGGTGGCGTTTGCTTTTGGAAACAAAGTTTTTATCAGTCAGCATATTGGAGATTTGGAGACATACCAGGCATACCTTGCATTTAAACGTACCACGATTGATTTACCGCAAATGTATGAGAAAAAAGCCACTGCAATCGTTTGCGACCTTCATCCCGATTATCTTTCCACTAAATTTGCCGAAGATACCGGATTGCCTTTATTAAAAGTCCAACATCATTATGCTCATATTCTTTCTTGTGTGGCTGAAAATAAAATAGATTATCCTGTGCTTGGCATTGCTTGGGACGGGACCGGGTATGGAGTTGATGGCACGATATGGGGTGGCGAATTTTTGTTGGTTAATCGCGGCGAGTTCAGACGAGTGGCGTATTTAAGGCAATTTCAATTACCCGGTGGAGATTTGGCTATAAAAGAACCTCGTAGGTCGGGATTAGGTGCGCTTTATGAAATTTATGGAGACTCTGCGAACCCGAAAATACCAACGTTCCAATCGTTTTCTGAGAATGAACTAAAAATAATACATAAAAGGCTTAAAGATGGCGATGCCTTTCCTCTAACGTCAAGTGCAGGACGGTTGTTCGATGCCGTAGCATCAATCATAGGACTGAGACAAATTTGTAAATTTGAAGGACAGTCGGCGATGGAACTGGAGTTTGCTATTGGTGATTGTATAATAGATGAGGAATATCCAATATCAATTGTTGAAAATATTAAATATGAGAAAGGTGAACCAGACAAAAATAAAGAGATGAAATTTTTAAATCTAATGCTTGACTGGAGACCGTTATTGGAATCTATAATTAAAGACTATTTTACTGGTAGAAGTATTAGTGAAATTTCTATTAAGTTTCACAATTCTTTGGTAAAACTTATGATAGAGGTTGCCAAAAGAGTTGGTGAAAAAAAGATTGTGTTAAGCGGTGGCTGTTTTCAGAATCGTAATTTGACAGAGCGCGCAAAGAAAAAACTGAGTGAGTGCGGATTTAATGTTTATTGTCATCATTCAGTGCCGCCGAATGATGGTGGGATAGCGCTGGGACAAGCCTTAGCTTTTAGTGAAGGGCTAACAAAAGGAAAGTGATTATGTGTTTGGCGGTGCCGGGTAAAATTATAAGCGTTAATGGAAAAGACTCCTTAGAAAAGGCTGGAAAGGTAAGTTTTGGTGGTGTTATAAAAGAGATTAACCTTGCTTATGTTCCAGAGGCTTGTGTTGGAGACTATGTAATAGTTCATGCAGGTTTCGCAATAAGCAAAGTTGATGAGGAAGAAGCAGAAGAGGTTTTTAATTATATTAAACAAATAAGCCAATTAAACGGAAAAGAAAAATGAGTGCAAAGGAATATATAACTATAGATGGAAATGAAGCGGTTGCCAATGTAGCTTACCGCTGCAATGAAGTAATGTGCATTTATCCAATCACGCCTTCATCAAATATGGGTGAATGGTGCGACCAATGGTCGTCAGAAGGAATACCTAATCTTTGGGGGACAATTCCGCAGGTAATAGAGATGCAGAGCGAAGCAGGTGCAGCGGGGGCAGTTCATGGGTCTTTACAGACAGGGGCTTTGACCTGCACCTTTACAGCATCTCAGGGGCTCCTTTTAAAAATTCCTAATATGTTTAAGATTGCGGGTGAACTCACTCCGACTGTTTTTCACATTTCTGCAAGGACACTTGCGACACACGCACTTTCAATCTTTGGAGACCACAGCGATGTGATGTCAGCAAGGAGCACAGGGTTTGCATTAATTAGTTCTGCTTCTGTTCAAGAGGCAATGGATTTTGCCCTTATCGCACAGGCGTCAACGCTTGAATCAAGGATCCCATTTTTACACTTCTTCGATGGTTTTCGCACGTCGCATGAGGTTTCAAAAATTGAAATGGTTACCGAAGATGTAATGCGGCAAATGATTAATGAAGATTTTGTGATTGCGCATAGGATGAGAGCAATGAATCCTGAACACCCGGTATTGCGTGGCACAGCACAAAATCCTGATGTGTTTTTCCAGGCAAGAGAAAGATGCAATCCGTTCTATCAAAAATGTCCGGAAATTACTCAAAAAGTAATGGATAAATTTGCTGCAATAACTGGCAGACAATATAAACTTTTTCAGTATGTAGGTGTTCCTGATGCAGAGCGCATCGTAATTCTTATGGGTTCTGGTTGTGAAACTGCTCATGAGACTGTTGAATATCTTACTGCGCGCGGTGAAAAGGTAGGTGTTTTAAAGGTACGACTTTATCGTCCGTTTGATGTTAAAAAGTTCTGTGAAGCGCTACCACCGACAATTGAGAACATAACCGTTCTGGATAGAACGAAAGAAGCAGGAAGTGCTGGTGAGCCATTATATCTGGATGTTGTAGCGGCACTCAACGAGGGGCTTTCAAATGGGTGGTGTAGTTTAAAGAAAATGCCAAAAGTTATTTGTGGACGTTATGGACTTTCCTGTAAGGAATTTACCCCTGCAATGGTAAAGGCTGTTTTTGATAATCTTAAACTGGAAAATCCAAAGAACCATTTCACAGTTGGAATTACAGACGACGTTACAAATACAAGCCTTGAATATGATTCGGAATTTTCAACGGAGGCAGACGATGTCGTGCGTTCTGTGTTCTATGGTCTTGGTTCAGATGGAACGGTTGGCGCAAATAAGAACTCAATTAAAATAATTGGTGAAAACACCGACCTTTATGCACAGGGGTACTTTGTGTATGACTCTAAAAAGGCTGGTGCCGTAACTATTTCACACCTGCGATTTGGTCCCAGATCAATAAGGTCAACATATTTGATAGACAAAGCGAATTTTGTTGCCTGTCATCAGCCTGTATTTCTGGAACGATATGATATGCTTAAACAGCTTGTGCCGGGAGGAACATTCCTTCTTAACACCCCTTATAGCAAAGATGAAATATGGGACAAATTGCCACGCCCGGTTCAGCAGTCATTAATTGAGAAAAAGGCAAAATTTTATGTAATTGATGCTATTTCTGTGGCGCGGGCAACCGGTATGGGAAGCCGTATTAATACAATTATGCAGACCTGTTTCTTTGCCCTTTCTGGGGTTTTGCCAAGAGAAAAGGCAATTACGGAGATTAAAAAGAGTATCAAAAAGACTTATGGTCGTAAAGGTGAAGATATTGTGCAGAAGAATATCGCGGCTGTTGAACACACGCTTGCTAAGTTATTTGAAGTTCAGGTGCCGGATAAAGTTACGAGTACGATTGAATTACCACCACCATTTTCTGCTGAGGCGCCTGAAGAAATTAAAAGCACGCTCGGTGTGATATATGGGAATCGGGGTGATGAGTTGCCAGTAAGCGCCTTTTCTCCTGATGGGACATTCCCCACTGCAACAGCAAGATATGAAAAACGTAATCTTGCCCTTGAAATTCCAGTATGGGATGAAAAGACCTGTATTCAATGCGGCAAGTGTGTTGTTATTTGTCCGCATGCAGCAATCAGAATGAAGGTTTATGCTTCCGAACATCTGAAAAATGCGCCACCGACATTTAAATCAACAGATGCGCGTGCCCCTGAATTTAAAGGATTAAAATATACCTTACAGGTTGCACCAGAAGATTGCACGGGTTGTATTTTATGTATAGAAGTTTGTCCTGCACGAAACAAAGTTGAGGCTAAGCTCAAGGCAATAAATATGCAACCACAACCACCGCTCAGATTACAGGAGCGAGAAAATTGGAAGTTCTTCCTTGATATTCCGGATTATGACAGACGAAAACTAAAAGTTACTCAATTGCGCCAACAACAAATAATGACACCATTGTTTGAATTTTCAGGCGCCTGTGCCGGATGCGGTGAGACGCCATATCTTAAACTAATGTCTCAATTATTTGGCGACAGAGTTGTTGCTGCGAATGCGACCGGTTGTTCGTCAATTTACGGTGGCAATTTGCCGACAACACCCTGGAGTGTTAATAAAGATGGCAGAGGTCCAACCTGGAATAACTCACTGTTTGAAGATTCGGCTGAATTTGGTCTCGGTTTCAGAGTATCAATTGATAAACAGCGAGACCTTGCAATCCAGTTCTGTAAAAAGTTAGCCAACGTCCTGGGTGATGATTTGGTTACCGGAATAATTAATGCCGACCAACGAGATGAGTCCGGAATTTATGAACAACGTCAACGAGTAGCGGCATTAAAACAAAAACTTGCAAGTTCTCAGTTGCCGGAGGCAAAGATGCTTTTTGCTCTTGCTGATAGTCTAATACGACGTAGTGTATGGATTATTGGTGGTGATGGATGGGCTTATGATATCGGTTATGGTGGACTTGACCACGTTCTTGCAAGCGGTAAGGACGTTAATATGATTGTCCTGGACACCGAAGTTTATTCTAACACTGGCGGTCAGATGTCAAAATCGACCCCGCGTGGAGCAATAGCCCGTTTTGCTGCTGGCGGTAAACCTATGGCTAAAAAAGACCTTGGTCTTATGGCTATGAGCTATGGAAATGTTTATGTTGCCAGCGTCGCTATGGGTGCCCGAGATGAGCATACGTTAAAGGCATTTATAGAGGCTGAGTCATATCCGGGTGTTTCTTTGATTATTGCATATTCACACTGCATAGCCCACGGAATTGACCTTGATCGTGGTTTGGGAGCGCGACAACAAAAACTCGCAGTTGATTCAGGACAATGGTTGCTTTATCGCTATGACCCACGCCGGGTTGAACGTGGAGAAAATCCGCTCCAATTAGATTCACCTCCACCAAAGATAAAATTGGAAGAATATTTAATGACAGAAATAAGATTCAAGATGTTGACTAAAACAAAACCCGAAGAAGCAAAACGATTATTCTATCTTGCTCAAAAAGATGTAGAAGCCAGATACAGATTTTATCAATACCTTGCACAACGGGATTTTAAGACGGCAATGGTTCAAAGCACCGAACAAAAGGCTTCAGTGGAGACACAATTATAACAATTAAATAGGAAAGGAATATATATGGATATTACAACAACTTATATCGGAATGAAGTTGCGCTCGCCGCTGGTAGTTTCTGCTTCGCATCTCGGCGATAGCATTGAAGGTCTCAAGAAAATCGAAGATTGTGGTGGTGCTGCTGTTGTTCTCCATTCGTTATTTGAAGAACAATTGCGGCTTGAAGCGTATGAAATTGACCACCATCTAACTCACGGTACAGAGAGCTATCCTGAGGCATTGTCTTATTTCCCTGAGCCGCAGGAATTGCTAATTGGACCGGAGGTTTATCTGGAACATATTTCAAAGGCAAAAAAAGCGGTGAAGATGCCGATTATTGCAAGCCTTAATGGTTCTACCGTTGGCGGATGGACAAAATATGCCAAAAAAATGGAGGAAGCTGGTGCCGACGCGATTGAATTGAACATATATAATATCCCGACAGATATGGGTTTGCCTGGTTCTGAAATTGAAAAGACTTATGTTGAAATATTGGCATCAGTAAAGTCCGCTGTTAAGGTTCCTGTGGCTGTAAAATTGAGCCCATACTTCAGCAATATGGCTAATATGGCAAAACGATTGGTCGATGCTGGCGCTGATGGATTAGTTTTGTTTAACAGATTTTATCAACCTGATATTGACCTTGAACAGTTAGAGGTAGTACCGAATATATTATTAAGCACACCTATGGAAATGCGGCTGCCATTGCGCTGGATTGCAATTCTTTATGGAAGGTTGAATACAAGCCTTGCGGCAACGAGCGGTATTCATAGTGCTACCGATGTAATCAAAATGATTATGGTTGGCGCTGATGTCACAATGTTGTGTTCCGTGCTTATGCGCTATGGTGTTGAACAATTAGTCAAAATTGAACGGGATATGATACAGTGGATGCAGGAGCATGAATATGAATCTGTATCTCAAATGAAAGGGAGTATGAGCCAGAAGAGTTGTCCTGATCCAAGCGCATTTGAACGCGCTCAATATATGAGGGCGCTTGCAACAACAAAAACGTTGTAATCTCTGATAAAAAAGAAAGTATAATCTTAACGGACGTTGAAAAACAACGTCCGTTTTTTATTGTGCAGCTTTATTTAAGGCGTCAAGTACGATAGATGGGGTTAAAACCTCAGGCAATACTATAGGCTCGGACGGGTTGTTTTTAGGATATACAAGAACAAGAGGAACACCAGCGCGATTATATTTTTTAAATTCAACCAGGATTCGTTCGTCTTTCAATGTGTAATCAGCAATGAATGCAACAGCGCCAATCTCCTTTAATTTTTGGCTTACAGATGGTATGTCGATGCTTGTTTTGTAATTAGCCTTGCAGGTCAAACACCAATCGGCTGTAAAATCTACAAACACAATTTTTCCATCTTTGATGGCATTGTTGACGGCTTCCGGGCTCCATAATTGCCAGTTGATACCATACTTAGACGGGTGTATAGAACTTGTTTTTAATTGTTCAGGATGTCGCCAATTGAGTTCGTATTCAAGCGCGTATAAATATCCTCCCACTATTAAAATTATAGGAATAATTAAACCGGAAAATATTTTTGAACTTCGTTGATAGAATTCGCCAAATAACCAGAACGCTAAACTTAAAATGAGAAGGAAAATTTCGACCCATACTGTTTCACTTCCGTAATGAGCAAACAAAATGGAAACCAGCCATATTGCAGTTGCAAGCATTGGAAAGCCCATTAGTATTTTAAATCTCTCCATCCATTTACCCGGTCGCGGCAGGATTTTTGAAGTTGAAGGGATTAAACATATCCCGAGGTATGGCAATGAAAGGCCGAGTGCTATGGAAAAAAATATTGCGAAGATTTTCAAAGGTGGCTGTGTAAAGGCATAACCAAGAGCGGCGCCAAGAAATGGGGCGGTGCAGGGTGTTGCTAAAATTACTATGAGTGCGCCGTGAAAAAAACTGCCGGATAGGCTCTGTTTTGAAGCCAACGTCGCCGCTTTGTCGATTGTTTTCCCACTTATAGAAACCTCAAAAAGACCAAATAAATTTAAGGAGATAATTGTTACAAGAGTTGTAATAAGTACTAAAAATATTGGGTTTTGAAATTGTATTCCCCATCCGGCGAATTTACCTGTTGCTTGAACTAGTACAACAAAAGTTGCAAGAATTAAAAGTGATATAACAACGCCGATTGTAAATGCAATTCCACTTAACCGAATTTTAGCCGGCGATTGCGTAGAATTATTGATAAAACTGAGCACCTTTAATGATATTACAGGTAGCACACAGGGCATAAAGTTAAGGATTATTCCACCAAAAAACGCAAGGTAAATTGCAACCCAAAATGACATTTTATTCCCAGCGCTGGCAATTGAGTTTATTTGTGAAACAACAGGGATATTTTTGATTTCGCAAGCATTGCGTCCATCTGGAAGATTTGAAGAAAATATAAAAACTCCACCGATTTGTGTTGGCAACGTTTTTTGAAGTGTAGCATTCTTTTTAATTCTAAATTCGTTATTGTCTAATTTTTCGATTACGGTTGAAGTTTCAATATCAACAGATTCATCAGGATACGGAAAAAAATCTGAAATTGTAAAAGGAGACTTAACAATTAAAACGAGTTGGTATTTATTTTCTTCATTTAGTTTTTCCCACTTTGCTTTTATTTGCAATGTTATGTTTGTTGTTGGAATTCTTTTTTGCCATTTGCTTAATAGTTCTGCATCAGGCGATTGGGCACTAATTGTTCCAATAATAATTTTGTTCTGGACGGTTGCTGAGGCAGGACGACAAATCTCTTTGCACTCTAACCATTCAACATTGGCTTTTAATTCATACTCGCCAGGTGGTAGATTGCTGGATATTTTTATTGGAAATATGAGGACAGTTTCTTCTTCTAAAACATAAGAGGTAACGCCACCGACCGTATGTTTAACGGGCGTAGGATACAATATTTCACCCGGTTCAAATCCTTTTGGGAATGAAAAACTTGTTTTTATCGGCGCACCTGACTCGCCCGGATTTACCCAGTATGTATGCCAAGCGGCTGGAAGTTTTATATGGATACCGCCTAAAACTGTTTCGTTTCCTGTGATAGATTTATAATTTAACAGCAGGTTTGCTGTTGATTCTGAAGCCTTTAAATCAAGACTTAAAAACATTAAGACTATCGCAACAAAAAAACGCATATTTTTAATATGCAATAATTTCTAACTTTTTCCATCACAAATAAACGGATTATAATTATTGGGTGCAATTATGTTATTTTTGACACAGGTGTATATCCAATGAATTGGGCTTGGCCCGATGAGAAGGTTTCAGAGAAACATACCCAGGAAAAACAGGGGATTCATCCTGAAATACCATCGCAAACAGTTAAACCTGACGACGAAGACAAGCACGGCTTGCTTAATATAAAATAGTAAGTTAATACAAAAAATACTTTATGTATTTTGTGTGGTTTATTAAAATTTCACTATGCCACATAATAAAAGAAGTCAAAGTAATTCAATTCCACGACGGGATTTTATAAAGTATACCGCAACTTCGGCTGGGGCATTAGGCGTTACCTCTGCTTTTGGCGGAGTGTATAGTGCGAGTGCATCAGAGGTTTCAGCCACAAAATCAATCAGTAAATCCGGTGGAGGTAGAAAATTTAATGATGAATATTTTGATGATTACTTAAATAGGGTTGCCTTTCCGATGGGTGGTATTGGCGCCGGTATGATTTGCCTTGAAGGAACTGGCGCTCTTTCCCATTTCTCAATTCGTAATCGTCCGTCAATATTTAATGAACCCTGTGTTTTTACCGCAATTTGCATAAAGGGAAATCCTAATGTTGCTCGGGTGGTAGAAGGACAGGTGCCTAAATGGAAAATTTTTGGAATGCCGGGTACTGGAAACGGTGCCGGTGGTACAAGTTATGGTTTTCCAAGATTTAGAGAGGCATCGTTTCTTGCAAGATTTCCATTCGGCAAAGTGTTCCTTTCAGATAAAGATATCCCGCTGGGCGTAGAAATAACAGGGTGGAGTCCTTTTGAACCATTAAAACCAGATGATTCAAGTCTACCTTTGATTGGGCTTGAATATAAATTTACAAACAATTCAAGAAAAACAATTGATGCAGTGTTTTCTTTTAATTCAAAGAATTTTATGGTTAGTGGCCAAAATGAGCAGGCTATTAAGCCAATTAAAGGTGGCTTCCTTTTATGGGGTGGGGCGCCAAAAGACCGTCCGTGGGACGAAGGAAGTTTTGCGGTTTTCACTGATGAACCTGAAACAAAGGTCAATTATGCCTGGTTTAGAGGCGGGTGGTTTGATGCAATGACAATTGCATGGAAGGATATTCAAGAAGGAAAATGTTTTAATAGAGAACCAATTAAAGATGGCTCGCCATCGCCGGGTGCAACTCTATTTGTCAGTTTAAAAATTCCACCAAAAAAATCTAAAACTGTTGTTTTGAAAATTGCCTGGTTTGTTAAAGATACTAATATTCGGGAGGGTAGGGATTTGCCCGGTATCCCTGAAAATCCGGGAATGCCTAAATATTATCGTCCCTGGTATTCAACGCGTTTTACGGATATTAATGAGTTGTGTGATTGGTGGCGCTCAAACTATGACCGCTTGAAAGAAGGCGCACAAAGGTTTAGTGATTGTTTTTACTCTTCTACATTGCCTCAGGAAGCAACAGAAGCCGTGGCTGCAAATTTGACAATACTAAAATCTCCAACTGTTTTAAGACAACACGATGGCAGACTTTGGTGTTGGGAGGGGTGTGGAGACAATAATGGTTGTTGCTCAGGGAGTTGCACGCATGTTTGGAATTACGCTCAGGCAATCCCAAATCTATTCCCTTCGCTGGAAAGGAGTTTAAGAGAAACTGAGTTCTTTGTATCGCAAGATTTAAGAGGACATCAGGCATTCAGGAGTGGCTTGCCAATAAGACCTATCGTCCACGATTTCCATGCCGCCTCCGATGGCCAGTTGGGTGGTATTATGAAAGTTCATCGGGAATGGAAAATTAGCGGCGACAACGATTGGCTGCGAAAAATTTGGGATAAAGTAAAGGCAAGTTTAAATTACTGTATTAATGAGTGGGATCCTAATAAAAAAGGGTGTCTTGAAGAACCGCACCATAATACTTATGACATTGAATTTTGGGGACCGGACGCTATGTGCACGAGTTTTTATCTCGGCGCTTTAAAGTCCGCAATATTAATGGGTAAAGCGCTCGGCGATGATGTCTCTGAATACGAGAAGATTTTAGAAAATGGTATAAAGGTGATGGAGAACGATTTGTTTAATGGAGAATATTTTATACAAAAAATTAAATGGACAAATTTAAGGGCAAAAAATCCTCTGGATGTGAAAAGTTTTGGAGGTGGTTACTCGCCGGAGGCACTTGAACTATTACAAAACGAGGGACCAAAATATCAGTATGGTTCGGGGTGTTTATCCGATGGAGTGCTTGGATGTTGGATGGCTCTTATGTGTGGTGTTGGTCATATAATAGACAAACAAAAGGTGGCAAGCCATTTGTTATCGGTTTATAAATATAATCTTAAAAGGGATTTAACAGACCACGCAAATCCTCAAAGACCGTCTTATGCTTGTGGAGAGGAAGGCGGTTTATTGCTGTGCACCTGGCCAAAGGGCGGTCAGTTGTCGTTGCCATTTGTGTATTCTAACGAAGTCTGGACAGGCATAGAATATCAGGTCGCTTCGCATTTGATAATGATGGGATATGTTAAGGAGGGGTTGGAGATAATCCGGGTATGCAGGCTGCGATATGATGGGAGATTTCGGAATCCGTTTAATGAGTATGAATGCGGGCATTGGTATGGCAGAGCACTATCTTCATATTCGTTGGTTCACTCTTTTGCAGGGGTTAGATACGATGCTGTGGAAAAAGTGCTATATTTAGAGCCTTCAATCAAAGGAGATTTTCAGACATTTTTATCCACGGCAACCGGTTATGGTCTTGTTGGGGTAAAGAAAGGTCGCCCATTCTTGCAGGTAAAATGTGGCGAGATTGATTATAAGGAAATTCGCTACAAACCGATTAAATAAAGTATATGTATATAAAAGTTATTGCGTGTGAAATTTTTTTCAGGGAACTGTGTTATTGTGCAGCGCATTCTAAAAATATTATTGATATTGAATTTTTAGAACAGGGGTACCACGATACACCGCAAATTGGTTTTAAGGAGATACAGAAACATATAGACCTTGTGCCAGCCAATAAATATGACGCAATAGTGCTTGGTTATGGGCTTTGCAGTAAAATAACCGCTGGGATTGTGTCGCGTTATACAAAGATTGTAATTCCGCGCGTTCATGATTGCATCGCAATTTTTCTTGGCTCAAACCAACGTTATAAAAAGATGTTCGAAGAAGAATCCGGCACTTACTATTACACCTCTGGATGGATTGAATGTGTTGAAAGACGCGGCGGAATGACCAATCTAAATGGATTTTTGCTCCCAGCAAATGCCACTGAGGGATTTAACGCCGCATTATCTAAATTAGAAGAAAAATATGGAAAGGAAAATGCGCAGTATCTCATCTCAGAACTTGCAGCATGGGAGAAGTTTTACTCAAAGGGTGTATTGATAAATTTTGAATTTGCAAGACACCTGAAACTTGATGAAAAGGTCAAGAAAATCTGCAAGAATCGAGGTTGGGAATATGATGAGATAGATGGCGATATTAGTTATCTTCAACGGCTTTTAGATGGTGATTGGAATGAAGAAGATTTTCTGGTTTTAGCACCGGGAGAAAAAGTAGTATCATCTTTTGATGAAAAAATTATAGATAAAAAATTGGGCTAATTGATTTAAAATTATAAATATTTATGAACATAAAATTCGATATTTCAAATGGGTTAAGAGCATTAATTTTTGTTTCTGCATTAATGGTTTCGTATTCTCTTAATTGCCAACTCCCGCCATTGGTTTTTCCAGAAGGCGCGGGTGTAAATATCCATTTTACACGTGGCAACACGAATGATTTGGATATGATTGCTAATGCTGGTTTTAAGTTTATTAGAATGGATTTCTCCTGGGGCGGAACAGAACGAAGAAAAGGTGAATACGACTTTTCTGCTTATGATGAATTGACTGCTAATTTGGAGAAACGAGGGTTGCGGGCGATATATATTTTTGATTATTCAAATGGATTGTACGAAGATACGTATGAAGTAAATGAGGGCGGCAAGGTAAGAAAAGAGGTTGCGTCTCCTCAGAAACCGGAAAGCGTTGTTGCCTTTGCGCGCTGGGCTGCGGAAGCCGCAAAACATTTCAAAGGAAGAAAAATTGTCTGGGAAATCTGGAATGAACCGAACATTTTTTTCTGGAAACCAAAACCGGATGTTCAAAAATATATCACGCTTGCAAAAGCAACGATAAAAGAGGTAAAGGCTGTGGATCCAGACGCAATTATAATTGCGCCTGCGTCTTCGGAGTTCCCCTGGAAATTTCTTGAAGAGATGTTTAAAGCAGGGTTGATAGAAGGACTCGATGGCATAAGCGTTCACCCTTATAGAGGACGTCCACCTGAAACGGTAGATGCCGATTATGCTCGTTTAAGAAGTATGATTGAAAAATATGCCTCTCCTGCAAAAAGAAATATCCCAATTATAAGCGGTGAATGGGGATATGCTACACATACAAAAGGCGTTTCCCTTGAAACGCAGGCTGCTTATATTGTCCGACAACAATTGGTAAATTTAATGAACAATGTGCCAATATCAATCTGGTATGATTGGAAAAACGACGGGACGAATCCGGATTATAACGAAAATAACTTTGGCACTGTAACCCACGACCTGCGTCCAAAGCCATCGTATATTGCAATGCAAAATGCAACTAAATTGTTAAACAGTTGCAAACTCGTTCGTAGATTAAACCAAAATAATCCTGATATTTATAACCTTTTATTCAATAACGAGAAAAAAGAACAAAAATTGGCGATATGGACGGTCGGAAAACCCGAGACTATTGACATAAGATTGGGGTTAAAATCCGAAAATGAAGTTAAAATATATTTATGGGACGGGACGCCAGTTAAGCCTGAGTTGGTGGACGGTGTATTAAAAATTCAAGTTACTCAAATGCCTCAATATATTTTACTTTTAACGAAAAGCCGTGAATTAACAGCCGCTGGCGCATGGGAAATAGAGCGACCTTTGAATACCATTGTCGACGCCGGTGGAAATAAACCGTTTCAATTGCCAGTGATAATTAAAAATCCTTTTGATTTTCCTGTTTCTGTAAATCTTGCATATAAAATTTTGGATAATGTGGAAAACCGCGCAGTTAAATTGTCCGCTGGCAAAAGCGAAAAGATAGTTTTTAAAACAGATATAATTAGACAGGATTTAGAGATTCAAAAGGGTGAACTGGTAGTTGAATATCGGCAATTGAACGGCAATAATGAATTACTCGGCAGATGGACTGAGGATTTTAACGTCTCAATTTCAAACCTTATAAAATTTGAAATTGCACCATTGCAAAATGGCGTAAGAGTAATGATAGAAAATTCTTATAAGTCCAGATTGGTAGGTACTTTAAATGCTGGAAAATATAGCAAGTCAATTTCTATCACCGAAGATAAACAATATCTGGATATACCAGTTGCTTCTATGTCTGAATATGTTGGGGTTTCTTTCATTGATAAATCAAAAAGAGAGATTGCAAAGATACGAGATACAAAATTTGTACGTCTTAATTTTGAAAATATCAAAGCCTATCTTGATGGCGATTCAAAGGTGTCTGCAAAATTGAATTTAACAGATGATACTGAACCCAACAGCCCTTTTGAAAATGTGAAGTCTCTGGAATATGCATTTGAAAGTGGTTGGAGGTTTATCAGGATTGTCGGTGTGGGTGGAAAGACATTAATAGAAGGAAAACCGGTTGGATTCGGCGTATGGGTTTATGGGGATAACTCATCAAATATTTTGCGGATGCGTGTCATTGATTATCAGGGGCAAACCTTTCAACCAAATGGACCGGCAATTGACTGGAATGGTTGGAAGTGGGTAAAGTTTAACCTTGCTGATTTATCTACTGCTGGACATTGGGGCGGTACAAATGACGGTATAGTTCGGGGAGATTTAAAACTGGATACCCTTCTTATTCTTGATGGAGGTGGAAAGAAAACCTCCGGTAAGATTAAGTTTTGCGGTTTTAGCTTAATTTGTGAAAAATAAATTATTTGTTGACTGATATCATCGCGGATTATTTTTTTAAATCAGTAGAATTGGGGTCATTTCCTTTTTCGTTTGCTTTAAATAATTGTTGATGCACTTCGCTGGTTTTTTCTGTTGCAGAATGTGGTACCTTCTTAAAAACTACTGTTGCGTCAACTGCATTTAAATCTACAAGGTCGAATTTAAGTGTAGGTGCACGTTGTCTAGCAATTTTTATTTGGTTAGCAATTTTAGGAATAATAATTGAAGCATAATACTTAATAGCACCCGCACTTATGGCTGATTTATAGACTACAACAAGAATTAAATCTTCATCAATTTCAAGCATCATTGTGCTAAATTTTTCGCCTTGTTGTGACATTCCTGTAATTCTTGTTTCATTTAATAAGTTTGCCAGATAAGCAGATGCATTGTATGCATTTGAAGCAAGAGTTGAAATTATCTGAGTATCAAATTTTGCTGTTTCGCCGCGTTCGTGAATTAGATAGCCAGATTTTTCAACAATCAATACAAGCGAAGCATCAGTTGCTGAAATAAAGTTGTTAATGTGCACATCAAATTCTTTGACATCTTCAACGCATATTTGTGGGAAATTACCCATATAAAGTATTACTTACGTGCCATTTCATTTATATATTTATGCAATAGCAATTTGCTTATAGCGTTTAGAGTTTCGAAAACGCCTTCGCATTTAGTTGCTATTGACGGGAAAGCAGGGACTCTTACTTCTCTGTTGTTCAACAGATATTCCATATATTCAATTGGCGCGATATCGGGTAAATCGCGTTTGTTGTATTGGAGTACATACGGAATGTCATCAAAATTAAGTTTTAAAGTTTTTAAGTTGTCTATCAGATTTTGAAAACTTTCAATGTTTTCAGCCATTTTGTCGTATTGAGAATCTGCAACGAACACGATTCCATCTACTCCTCTTAATACAAGTTGCCTTGTTGTGTTATAAATGACCTGTCCGGGAACGGTATATAATTGGAATTTAGTTTTATATCCCTTGATTGTCATTGCCTCAAGGGGGAAGAAATCAAAAAACAGAGTTCTATCTGAACTTGTTGCCAGTGAGACCATCTTTCCTTTGTTATCAGGTCTTGAGACCTGTATATTTGCATGGACTTGTTCTAAATTTGTTGTTTTACCACATTTTGCCGGACCGTAATAGACGATTTTCAGCTGTAATTCTTTTGTTGCTTGATTAAGTATAGCCATAACGTTAATTAATTTTTATTCTGTTTAACAAGTTCATTTACTATTTCCTGTAATTGAATGCTTGGTGGAAGTGCTTCACTTCTTTTTCCTAAAACGACGAAATAAATATTTTCGCTTACACAGACAAAAATTTTAGTGTCATTGCATTCAAAAGTTAGATTTGTTAAAGAACCTAATTGGA
The DNA here is from genome assembly GCA_029572555.1 of Verrucomicrobiota bacterium. Classification (GTDB taxonomy): domain Bacteria; phylum Verrucomicrobiota; class Verrucomicrobiia; order Limisphaerales; family JAKPVM01; genus JAKPVM01. The sequence continues at coordinate 18,781 of JAKPVM010000153.1, forward strand.
ACTCTGATGTAAGACCTGAAACCCGAGAAAATATTTGTGGCAATAATGCAGCAAATACATCAGGGTTGAAATTATCAGGTAATTTATAAGCTACTGGTAATCCTTCTTTCAACGAAATCATTGCACCGTTTATTCCGGGTAAATTCATTGTGCATTGAATGACTTCATTAGGTGTCCATTTTGTTTTGCCTGGTTTGTCAAATAACTCACTTAAAGATTTTACCTCATATTTTGTGGACGGTTTTTCCTTTGGAATAACTTCTTTTTCTAGATGGAAATCTATACTGGGTTGAATTTGTGATGCTAATTGTGGTTGTTGAATGCTTTCATCAGGTTGTTGTAATGGTTTTGTTTTTTCTTCAATTGATTGAACAGATTCGGATGCCATTCGCAGCGGGGTTGCTTCTGCCGATTTTGAACTTTCCGATGTCACTGCTGTGAAAATGTCCGGAATAGTATCGATTAATGTGAGCGTTTTTTTGGGTGCAGATATTGTAACTTTTGACAAAAATAATGGCGCAATTACTTTTAATGGAATTTCGAAAGTTATATCAGGACTTGAAGGCGTAGATTGGGGTAGGGGAGAAAGCCATGAATAAATTTTTCCCCAACTATATATAACTTTTCCACTTTTTATCAATGGTTCTAATTCTTTTACCGGTATGTTAATTAATGACTCGGAAAGTTTTAATGTCTGGATTTGTTCCACTATTTCAGGCTTTAAGTATGAAATCAATGAATTGAGTTTTATACTTATAACATTTAGTGGTTCTTCTGGTGTTGTTACGGCAGGTTGTTTTTGAACAGGCTCTTCTGGTGGTTTAAGTTGTTCTTGTTTTTCAGGTATGATTGGTTTTTGTTGTGATAAATCAGACACTCCAGTTGTTTCAGATATTTTAGCGCTTATTGGTTTAACTTTGTTATCTACTTTTTGCCCGCCAAATATATCGGTTATTTCATCCGGAACTGTTTGTTCCTTTTTTGACTGTATTTTAAAGTGAGAAGCACTTAATTTAGGGATTATTTCTTTTAACGGAAGATAAACGATTTCATTGTCAAGGGAGTAATTTGTCGAAAATATTCCCGGTGGAGACGTTTTTTTTAACTCGCCAAATGTTATTTTAACAGCACCAGTTTGAATCTGTGGTAATATTTTTTCAACAGGAATTTTAAATGTCTCAGATGAAGATGGCTTTTTAATTATTTCGGCTTTAAGTTTGTCTGAAAATCCTAAAATAATACTACTAATTGCAATGCTAATAGAATCTTTATATGTCTCTATGGTTGGCTGTTGTTCTTTATCTGATTTGTTTATTACTAATGGCCGGTTTTTTGATTTATCAGAGGTAACTATACTATCTATAGGTTCTTTTCTTTGCGGCTCTTCAACCTTTTCTGTAAATATTTTTTTTAGGAATTTAAACATTGCTTAAATTCTATATAAAAAATCAACTGTTGTAAAGATTTAATAAATTTAAAATTAGCTATCAATTCAGATTTGGGAATTTTATTTGAAACTTGTTGAAATTTGAGAATTGCTTAAAATTGAATATATTAATATTGTTAAAATGGACTTTTTTATGTAATATAATTTCATATAAATTCACGGCTTATCCGATTGTCGAATAAATGACAAAAATTTTAAAAACTTTGCTATTAATTTTAATGGCTGCATTTGCAGGATGCGGCTCCGGGTCGCAGACATCAACAACAGCAACAAATTTAACTTCAGGAGGTACTGTGAAAAGTGAAGCATTAAAAGTTCGGGAACCTGCGGTTGCAGGTTTATTTTATCCGAGAACACCATCGTCCTTAAGCGAAATGATTGATAAGTTATTAAAAGACGCACCTGATTTCAATATATCGGACTTAAGGGCGATAATTTCACCACACGCCGGGTATGTCTACTCTGGTCCGGTTGCGGCTTACGGTTATAAACAAATCATCGGAAAGAATTATAAAACAGTGATAATCCTTGCTCCGAGCCATTATGCTTGGGTTAGGGGTGCATCAGTTTGTGGTGCAGAGGTTTACAGAACCCCACTTGGAGATGTAAAAATTTCTCCAAAGGCTTATGAACTTGCCAAAAAACCGCCTTTTGTACCGGAGGCTCCGGCAAGGGTACAAAGGCCGGGATGGTATTCAGAGGCTTCACGAACAGCACCATCGTACGGTCAGGATACACCTCATACATGGGAACATTCTGATGAGGTTCAGGTTCCATTTTTACAAAAGGTTTTAAAAGATTTTGAGTTAATACCAGTTATTGTTGGTGAGTGTGACACAGAACAGGCTGCAAAAGTGTTAAACGAATTTATAGATGAAAAGACCTTAATTGTCGTTAGTTCAGACCTTAGCCATTATCTACCTTATGAAACCGCAAAATCAGTTGATAATCAATCCATAAAGACAATATGCAATCTTGATTTAAGTAGGATTGAGAAAGAAGAAGCCTGCGGGAGATTGCCAATCGCGATCCTAATGCATATTGCAAAAATGCACGGATGGAAACCACAACTTCTTAATTATAGGAATAGTGGCGATACAGCCGGTGATAAAAGCGCGGTTGTGGGATATTCTTCCATTGCATTTGTTGGAAAATTAGGCGGCACAAAAAATGATGTTCAATCAAAATCATCGTCTTTAACAGATGAACAGAAGAAATTTTTGTTAAAGTTAGCGCGTAATACAATAAAAGCGGCAAGCAGAAGAGAGCCGTTGCCAGTAGTGGATGAGAAAAATTTGGATGAAAAATTAAAAGTCAAAACGGCGTGTTTTGTTACCTTGACAAAAGGCGGTAATTTGAGGGGATGTATAGGGCATATTTCGGCGATTGAACCACTTTATAAAGCAGTGATTGAAAATGCACAAGCCGCTGCAATGTATGACACTCGCTTTGAACCGGTTAAATATGATGAGGTTAATAATATTGAAATAGAAATTAGCATATTAACAGAGCCTAAAGAGTTAAATTATAATTCTGCTGAAGATTTGTTAGCAAAATTAAGACCGGGAGTTGATGGTGTAATATTGAATATTGGTGGACGACGATCAACCTTCCTTCCGCAAGTGTGGGAACAATTACCTAACAAGGTTGATTTTTTAAATCATCTTTCATTAAAAGCAGGATGCTCACCGAGTGAATGGCGAAACCCTGAAACTAAAGTTTATATTTATCAGGTAGAAAAGTTTTCGGAGTCCGATTTTTAGTAAATCATAAACTTTTTACATACCAAGTACATAAGCAAAAATTAATGGAGCAACTATTGTAGCGTCTGACTCAATAATGAAACGCGGAGTATTGGGGTCTAATTTTCCCCATGTAATTTTTTCATTTGGTATTGCGCCGGAATAAGACCCATAACTTGTGGTCGAATCACTAATTTGGCAGAAATACGACCAGAACTTTGCCTTTTGTTTAAGGTCAATATTTATCAGTGGCACAACGCAAATCGGAAAATCGCCTGTTATGCCTCCACCAATTTGGAACATCCCCATTTCTCTATCTGCTGTAATTCTCTGGTAATAATCTGCAAACCATATCATATATTCAATCCCAGAGCGAATTATGGAAGGATTTTTAATTTTCCCTTTTATACAAGCAGCAGCAAATGCGTTTCCGAGTGTTGAGTCTTCCCATCCCGGCACAATTATCGGTAGGTTTTTATTGCAAGCAGCTATTAGCCAGCTTTCCGAAGGGTCAATCTGGTAATATTTTTCAAGCACACCACTATTAATTAACCTGTAAAAATACTCATAAGGGAACAATCGTTCTCCATTTTTATCTGCCTTTTCCCACTCTTTGATGATTAAATTTTCCACCCTATCCATTACTTTTTCGGGGACACAGGTGTCTGTAACACGGGAATAACCTTCATTGAATATTCTTTGTTCGTCTTCTGGTGAGAGGTTACGCCAATCCGGAATAATCCTATATTCTTTGTTCCCGACGAGGTTAAAGATATCTTCTTCAAGGTTTGCACCTGTGCAACAAATCAGATGGATTTTATCCTGTCTAATCATTTCAGCAAGGAGATTACCAATTTCTGCTGTGCTCATTGCTCCTGCCATTGTCAGCATCATATAGCTTCCGTTTTCAATTTGTTTTTTCCATTCTCTGGCGGCTTCTCTGAGAATTGATGCATTGAAATGTCTAAAATTATGTTCAATAAAATTTTTAATATACCCACTTTGAACTAAACTATTATTTTCACCATTTAAAGATATTACCTTGTTTTTAGGTATTCCTTGATGTTTCTTAAGAATTTTTATTGTGGATACTGTCTTCATACTGAAATGAGTATGAGATTAAAAAAATTATTTCAACAAAAATCTTTAATTTTTTAAAAAATATTTCGAAAAGTGTTTATTAATATATTTTTCTCCAAAAAATGAAAATTTTTTCCGGAATTTAGCAAAATAATGCGCGTGGTCTTTTATAATAGCCGATTGCCTCATAACGAAGAAATATATGGGCAGGTTTATCACTCTCGCACTCGCGAACAAATTAAAAAGTACTTAACATAAAAGGAATTTGAAATAGAATAAAAATGTATTATTATTTTTAATAAAGACGTAAAAAATGTTATATAGATATAAATCTATAAAAAGTTTGGTTTTTAAATGGAAATTTTCTGTTAAAGCGGGGGGATTTACTTTAATTGAATTGTTAGTTGTCGTTGCCATAATAGCAATTTTAGCGGCGTTACTTTTACCGACTATTGGGAAAGCTAAAGAATATGGGAGAAGAATTAAGTGCATCAATAACTTGAAACAATTACAGTTGTGCTGGTTGTTATATGCGAACGATCATGAGGACAAATTGCCATTGAATAATTATGTTTACGTAGCAAGTTTTGGCACTTCGAATTGTAGTCAGAGTTTATCTAATTTGTCATGGGCTCCTGGAAATGTAAGAACCGATATAGATCCCTCAATATTAAAACAAGGTGTTCTTTTCCAATACAATCAAGAAGTTTCAATCTATAAATGTCCATCGGATTTTAGTGTCGTTGAAACTCCATCGGGGGTCCGAACTGTTGTTCCTCGGGTAAGAAGTTACAATATGAGTATCTGGGTTGCTTGTGATGGCAATATAATTCCCTGCGAAGGTCAAAATAATATGTATAAAAAGATAGCGATATATAGATTGAATGAAATACAATCACCATCGCCGGATAGTTTCTTTGTATTTATAGATACTCACGAAGATGCAATCATTGACCCAACATTTGGCATTTACCCACCTGACTCGGGAAATTATTTTACATACTATAGAAATGCATGGCTTGATATTCCTGCGCAAAGACATTCAAAAGGAGCAAACATCAGTTTTGTAGATGGTCATGTTGAATACTGGAGATGGCGTTATCCTAAGGTGTTTTATACGTATGGCCAATATGCTTCACATCCCGATGATTTGAGGGATTTACGCAGGCTTCAATCCTGTATCCCGACTTATCAAGCAACTATGAAACGTGTGCAGAATCTACCCTGCGGAACAATGCCTCAATAGTAATCTTCTTATCCATAGTAAGCACTAATAGTTTCTAATGCCTTAATTCTCTGAATTAAATCAGGATGAGAATAATAGACTGAACTATATAAAGGATGTGGGGACGGATTTGAGAGATTTTTTTCAGCAAGTTTTTTCAATGCGGTAATTAAATACTCTGGTTTTTCCGATGTTTTTGAAGCAAAGGCATCTGCTTGAAACTCCCATTTTCTTGAAAACCGGTTTAAAATTGGGAAAAACCAAAATGTGAAATTGCCTCCAATAAGAAATAATAATAAAATTGTCGGTGCTGGGTTGTCAGTGTTAAAACCAAATGACTGATAAAACCACTCACTTTTTATTAGGTAGTCCACAATAAATAAACTGATAGCGGTCGACATCAAAGAGAGAAGCAAAGTTTTAATAAAATGACCGTATTTGTAATGTCCAATTTCGTGAGCCACAACAGATAGAAGTTCGTCTTCAGAAAGTTGATGGATTAATGTATCAAAGAGAACTATTTTTTTGAATTTGCCAAAACCTGTAAAAAACGCGTTAGAATGTTTTGAACGTTTGCTTCCATCCATTACTTCAATTGATGAAACTGGGAAATTAGTTTTCTCGCACAAAGAGAGTAATTTATCTCGTAGGTTTCCATCGGGAAGTTTCCAAAATCTGTTAAATAAAGGCATAAGGATTCTTGGAGCAATTATCATTAGGATTATTTGAATTATGGATAAGGCGATGAATGCGTAAATAGCCCATTTTGAAGAATTATAATCATAAAGGTAAATTACTAAGCCGGCAATTAAGGTTGTTAAAACCAGGGAGATTATGAAAAATTTTATGTGGTCAGTTAACCATAGTTTCAAAGTCGTTGTATTGAATTTGAACTTTTCTTCAATGCGAAATTGATAATACCAATCAAATGGGAGTTTTAATAACAAATATAAGTAACCCATTACGAATATATATAACCCCATTGCGATAGGAGATTCGTGGAAAATGTTGCGAAAAATGTCAAAAGAATAAGGCAGAATACCACTTGTTAATAAGACTATGAGGATTATTGTTTCGTAAATGAGTTCTACTTTGTTCACTTTTGATTTTTCAAGAGTGTAATTAACAGTGAGGTTATATAGATTTTTGTCGATGAAGCCGTTTAATTCTTGTGGGGGCGACTCTTTGTGTTTTAATAAATGTCGTGTATTTAATTCCAGCAAGATAAGCTCTGCCGTTGTTCTTGCAAGAATTACGAGGATAATTATTAATAAAATTAAGCCCATTTATGCCTTTAATGTAGTTTAAATAAGGACATTTATACATAAAATATTCAGAAAAGAATAAGGGTAAATTTCGTATTTAATTATTTTAATCTAAAAATATTTGAGAACATTCTTGATTATTGGTGAGAAATAGTTAATAAAAGAATCTTGTAATATTGGCGTTTGCCATAAAAGAAATAATTGATAAATTTTAAATAGGAAAGGCAGCGTTCATGTTTGAGCGTCTTAAGAGCCTGTTTTCAAACGACATAGGTATAGACCTTGGCACAGCGAACTCACTTGTGTATGTGAGAGATCGTGGGATAGTGCTCAGGGAACCTTCTGTAGTTGCCATTGAAGCCGGAACAAATAATGTTCTTGCTGTTGGCGAAGAAGCCAAAAGGATGTTGGGACGAACTCCCGGCAATATCGTTGCAATCCGCCCAATGAAGGATGGTGTTATAACCGACTTTGAGGTAACGGAGGCAATGTTGAGGTATTTTATTCAGAAGGTTCATTACAAGAAGTTGATAGCGCCAAGGGTTGTAGTTGCTGTGCCATCGGGGATTACCGAGGTCGAAAGACGGGCTGTAAAAGAATCTGCTACGCAGGCTGGTGCTCGGGAAGTTTATTTAATAGAACAACCTATGGCTTCAGCTATAGGTGTAGGTTTACCCGTACATGAGCCGGTAGGAAATATGATAATAGATATTGGAGGTGGTACCACCGAGATAGCTGTTATATCACTTGCCGGAATTGTTTTCAGTAAAAGCCTGAGGGTGGGGGGAGATGAATTTGACGAAACAATAATTGCTCACATGAAACGCGCCTATAATTTGATGATAGGCGAAAGAACGGCGGAAGAGATTAAGATTCGGCTCGGATCTGCTTATCCGCTGGAACAGGAATTAACTATGGAAGTGAAAGGGCGCGATTTAAATGCTGGCTTGCCGAAGACTGTAACAATTCGGTCTGAGGAAATTCGCGAGTCATTACAGGGACCACTTTCATCTATACTTGAGACAATTAGGCTCACGCTTGAACGGTGTCCACCTGAACTTTCTGCGGATCTTGTTGACCGCGGAATTATTCTTGCAGGTGGAGGTTCTCTTTTGCGCGGGATTGATAGGTTAATAGCGGATGAAACCGGATTACCTGTTCATATTGCTGATGATCCGTTATCAGCTGTGGTTACCGGCACCGGCAGGGTTTTGGAAGAAATAAACTTCCTCAAACGCGTCGCCACTGCTGTCAAAGGTTAATTCTTGATTCGCCACACAAATGTGTGTTGGCATAATGTTCAGGAAGAAAAGTTACATAATTATTTTAGTATCACTACTGGCGTTAACAGTGATAATGTCGCTGCCGGGTAGTATTAACTCCCGTTTGAAATTGATTGCAGGAGGTATTTTTATTCCAATATTTGGGGTTTCCAGTGCATTGGATAAAACAGGAGAAAAATTATCTAATATTGTTATTCCTGAAGAGGAGACCCGTTTTAAACTCAAACAATTAGAGGAAGAAAATCAGAGGTTGAAGATTCAGATAATGCAATTTCAAACGGTTCTTGATGAGAATCTGTTATTAAGGTCTAACCTGAATTGGCAGGCGCGGTCTCCGTGGAAATTAAAAGCAGCTAACGTGGTTGCACGCGACCCTTCAATGTGGTGGAAAGGTGTACATATTGATATTGGATTAAAGGATGGAATCAGGCCAAATTTGCCAGTGATAACGACTGATGGTCTGGTAGGAAGAATAGAAGAATGTGCTTATACGCGTTCAGTCGTGGTATTGCTTGGGGATCCAAAATGTAGAGTTTCAGTAGTTGTCCCAGAAGCTAAGGATTGCGGAATAATTGCGCCTTCTCAAGCAGGATTTTTTAATGGTAAATATGTAGATTTGATGTATTTAACACGCGGCAACGAGTTAAAACCGGGACAGGCTGTATATACAAGTGGGCTTGGGAATATTTTCCCGGAGGGGATTTATGTGGGTAGAATTGTTGATATTAGAAGCGCCGATGGTTTGTATCTTGAAGCGCGGGTTCAGGTTGGTGCTAATTTAAATTCGTTAAATGTAGTATGGGTGATATTGAAATGAATTTTTCTTATACAATATTTTTATTAATAATTGGTTATATTATTGTGGCTCTTGAAATAACAATTTTTGCGCAAATCAGAGGAATCACAGGATTTGATGTGGATTTATTACCAGCAGTTGTGGCTTGCATCGGACTAATTTCTCCAATTGAAACTATGTTAATTGTCTCTTGCATAGTGGGAATTATGTATGATGCGGTTTCTTTAAACCCTTTGGGTGTAACATCATTTTCTTTAATTATACCGGGTATTATGATTTATACTGTCCGCCATTTGTTTATGCCAAAACAATGGCAACTCCAGTTTTTGTGTGGTTTATTTGTTGGGATTATGCAACCACTAATATCATTTATTATATTATTATCAATGAGAAGAGCGCCGTTTTTTTCGGTCGATGTGATTATGGTGATAACAGTGTCCGGATTGATTTGTGGTTTTGTTACACCGGCTATTTACAAAACAGTTAGCTGGTTAGATAAAACATTTAATTATAAAAAGGTTAATAAAAATAGTTTTAGACAGGATAGAGAAATAATTCGTGGTAAGTAAAATGGCAAATACTGATAAAAAAGAACAACCAGAATACCGTTTGAGGATTATAAGTTGGTTTATTGTTTCTGGCTTGTTTATGCTGGTAAGCGTGCTCTGGTATTTGCAAGTAGTTAAAGGTAAGGAATTTGCAGATGAACAAGTTTTTCAATCATCAAGGAGTGTAAGGATCCCAGCAGTCAGGGGAAAAATCCTTGATGCAAATGGAAATTCACTTGCAGAGAGCCGTCCAAGTTATAGGCTTTGTCTCTATCTTGAAGAATTAAGTCCATTGTTCAAAAAGGCTTATTCAACTGCAATAACAAATGAAGCACAACAAGTTCTTAAACAACACGGGCGAAGGTTATCATCTCAGGAGCGACAACTAATTGCCAGAAAGGCCAGATATTGGGCAGCAAGCAATTCTATTTATCGTGCTGGGCTTCTACTCGGACAACAAATTCAACTTAACGAAGACTATTTTGATAAGCATTACAGGGAACGGCTTGCCATACCCATGCCGATATCTGCTGAATTAACTTCAACTCAGATGGCAATGTTTCAAGAATCGTCATACATACCACCCGGAGTAGATATTGATGTCCAGCCGTTGCGTTTTTATCCGTATAACACCATCGCAGCGCATATCATAGGATATTTAGCAAGAAACGACCAGCCAGTGGATGGGGAAGATGCATTTTTTAATTACTTGCTCCCCGATTACAAAGGGGTCATTGGAATTGAATGGGTCTTTGATAATTATTTAAGGGGGAAAGCTGGATATAAATCTGTTATGGTTAATAACTTAGGGTATAGACAATCTGAAAGTGTTTGGACGCCAGCCGAACCCGGAAATAATGTGGTTTTGACGATTGATGTTAAAATTCAAGAGATTGCAGAAAAGTCGCTGCGGACTGGTTTTGAAAATGTTAAAGGCGCCGTCGTCGTAATGAACCCAGAAAATGGAGATATTTTAGCCATTGCATCTTCACCTTCCTACAATCCAAATGACTTTATACCGCGGATTTCAAGCCAAGAGATGACATATCTTAATGATTCTAATTTAAGACCTATGATTAACAGAGCATCGCAGGAACGTTATCCACCGGGGTCGGTATTTAAAATTGTTACTGCTCTTGCTTGCCTTGAGTCTGGAATTAATCCTACGGAAAAGTATATTGTGCAGCCAGATCCTTCTAATCCTTCGCATGGGTGTATATATGTTGGGAATCGGAAAATAAGGGACACTGCGCCCCCCGGTGAATATGACTTGCACAGGGCATTGGTCAAATCCTCCAACTCGTATTTTATACATTGTGGATTAAAAGCTGGTTTAAAAAGAATATTAGAAATGGGAAATAGATTTTATTTTGGTAAGTCTATGGAATTGCCTACTGGACAGAGCGATAAAGGATTTTTTCCTGATGAAAATTGGATAAAAGGACAGTCTCAACGGGGCAATATATGGACAGATGGCGACACTGCAAATCTATGTATAGGGCAGGGGAGTATTGCTGTCAACCCGGTGCAGATTGCGGTATTAATTAGTGCTGTGGCTAATGGAGGTAAGGTATTTTATCCGCGATTAGTCCAGCGGATTGAACCTATGGAAATAGGAATGTCAACAGGCAAAAAATTAGAATTTTCAACGAGGACGCGAGGTTTATTGAATGTATCTAATGAACATTTGCAGTTTGTTAAAAAAGCAATGCTTGATGATGTGGAAGATATTGAAGGAACAGGAAGGGCTGCGGCAGTAACGGGGTTAAAAATAGCCGGTAAAACCGGCACCGCAGAGGTTCAGGAAGGAGCGGTAACTGTTGATAAAATCGCATGGTTTGCTTCGTATGCGCCTTATGAATCTCCTAAATATGTTGTTGTGGTTATGATAGAAGGCGGAGTTTCTGGGGGCAGAACGTGCGCCCCAATCGCAGGACAAATTTATCGTGGAATATTGAACCTTGAAAGGATGAAACGACTAAAAGCAAGTCAACTTGCAAGTGATGATACGATTAAAACAGAATTTGCTGAAATCGGAACGAATTAAATGGATTTGGCTGATTTAAAGAAAAAAGAATCACGTTTGATGTGGTTATTGATGGTGGCTATAGCCGGATTGATGGTTATTGGCATTGCTTTTGTATATTCAGCGAGCGAGGCGAACGAAGCACTTGCTTCACTGCCTTTTTATAGACAGCGATATTTTATGCAACTCGTTTGGTATGTTCTCGGGGTTGCTTCTGCTTTTGTTGTATGTTTGGTGACATATCATACAATTGTTCGTTGGTCGTATTTAATTTACTGGGTAATGATTGGATTATTGTTTTTTGTATTAATCTTTGGAGTTAAACGATACGGCGGTACCAGGTGGCTTGATTTTGGTTTTTTCCAATTTCAACCATCTGAATTTGCTAAAATTGCCTTTATCATTGCCTTTGCAAACTATTTGAGTAGACCAATAGAGGAATTAAAAAAAACAAAGGTTTTATGTAAAGCATTAGGGATGGCATTTTTGCCTTTTATTTTAATATTAAAAGAACCAGACCTCGGCTCTGCAATTGTTTTTATGCCAGTTTGTTTGGCTATGATGTATATTGCAGAGGTGCCGACCAGATTTTTAAGAAACCTAATAATCTTAACGGTGGCTGTAAGCGGACTATTCTTCGTTGATATTTTGTTTGCGCCACCGAATTGGCAAATTAAATTACATGATTATCAAAGACGACGATTATTAGTATTTTTTGGAAAGGATTACGCTCCAGCTGATGCTACTCCAGCTGAGCGGAAAAGACTGCAACTACAACAATTGAACGACAGTTATAATATCCGACAGGCACTTATATCTGTTGGTTCAGGCGGAATTTTTGGCAAGGGATGGAGACAGGGAACGCAAACTGCCCTTGGCTACCTCCCACGCGCAGTAGCCCACAACGATTTTATTTTTTCTGTTATAGCAGAGGAAAGCGGTTTTGTGGGCGGTATAATAGTAGTGGCATTATATGGGGTTATTCTATTTTCGGGAATAACCATTGCATCCAGGGCTGGCGACCAATTAGGAAAATTGATTGCCGTTGGTATTGTTGTTCTGATTTTTAGCCATGTTTTCATAAACATAGGTATGAATATCAGAGTTGTACCGGTTACGGGCATTCCGCTGCCATTAGTAAGTTATGGAGGCTCATCAGTAATCTGTTTTTTGGTCGCCGCAGGACTATTACAGAATATTTATCAAAATCGGAGGACTTAATTATGAGTGATATGAACAAAAATTTTTCGAGACGACGCAATATAATTCATTTCCGTCCCAAAGGTGGAATTGGACATGGTAAATCGCCATTAAATCAATCAAACGAACAAAGAATTGAAGAGTTAGGAGATAAGGTAGAGATAGATAAAATTTTTGATAAAAAACGATATGAACGTGATATAGCAAAAAGTGAGGCGATACTATCCCAAAAAGGAGCGACCGTTACAGCTGGTAGCAAAGAAACTAACATCGAGTCTAAAAAAGAAGTTACTGAAAGAAGCAAACCGGTTGAGAACCAGCCTTATAAAATGGTTGAAATTGAAGAAATACCACCAAAAGGATTATATCAAAAAGCCACTTACGCAGTTGGAAAAATTATAAAGGGAATATTCGATATTGTTAAGCCGCCAAACCGTGTTCATAAGGAGATAGTGATAAATGTGGAATCCCTTGAAACGAGGGTGGCTGTTCTTGAGGATGGAAAATTGGAGGAGTTTACTATTGAACGGACTAATCAAGAACGGCTTGCCGGTAGTATTTTTAAAGGTAAAGTCAGAAATCTTGAAGATGGTTTGAAAGCAGCTTTTGTTGATATTGGATATGAGAAAAACGCATTTCTTCATTATTGGGATATTGTACCAAGTAACCTTGATACATCATACGAAGTCGTAGAAAGAGAGGGTAGAAAACGGGAACGTGAAAAACCCAAGGTAACTCAAAAAGATATTCCAAGACTTTATCCAGTTGGAAGCGAAATTGTTGTTCAGGTTACAAAAGGACCAATTGGGACTAAAGGACCGAGGGTGACGACAAATCTTGTTTTACCCGGCAGGTATCTTGTATTACTTCCAAATTCTGAACAATGTGGGATATCAAGAAAAATTGACGACACAGAAGAGCGTCAGAGACTAAAAAAGATTTTACAAAAACTTGATATTCCTGATGGAATGGGTGTGATAATAAGGACGGCTGGAGAGGGGCAGAAATATAGGTATTTTGTGAGAGACCTTGCATTGTTATTGGAAGAGTGGCGAGAAATCCAGCGTAAAATCACAGAAAATGAGGCTCCATGTTGTGTTTTTCAGGAGCCGGATTTGATTGAAAGAACAGTGAGAGATTTTTTAACAGATGATATTGAAAGGGTTGTAATAGATGATGTAAAGGCTTATGACAGAGTTAAATTAGTTGTGGGCAAAATATCAAAACGTTCTGTAAATAAAATTAAATATTACAATGAACCAATACCGCTTTTTGATAAGTTTGGAATTTCACGCCAGATTGAACAGGCTTTTTCGCGACAGGTCCATCTTAAGAGCGGCGGGTATATTGTCATTGATGAAACTGAAGCCCTTGTTGCAATAGATGTAAACACTGGTAAATATAAGACAGACCCCAAAGAACAAGATTCAACTATATTAAAGGTGAACCTTGAAGCTGCTGATGAAATATGCCGTCAGCTAAGGTTGAGAAATATGGGCGGATTGATTGTCCTTGATTTTATTGATATGAAATCAAGGCGCGACCAGCAATCGGTTTATAGCAGAATGCGACATAATTTAAAACGTGACAGAGCAAAGACGCACTTATTACCCATTTCTCCATTAGGACTGATGGAGATGACACGTCAAAGGCATTCTGAAAGCGTTCGGGCTTCAATCTATGACGATTGCCCTTATTGTGGTGGTCGTGGGATAGTAAAAAGCACTTTGACTATGAGCGTTGAAATCCAACGCAAATTAGTAGAAGTGTTGAAGAGGCGACAAAGAGATGAGCAAGATTTTAATTTGGCGATAATTGCCAATCCCGATGTTATTGAGCGAATGAAAGTTGAGGACGAAAAAATCTTTATTGAACTCGAGAAAAAATATTTCTGTAAAATAAACTTAAAATCAGATGCTGCTTGCCATTTAGAACAATATAAAATAATAAACGAAAATACAAATGAGGAACTTATGAGTTCTAAACCGCAAATGAAAGTTCCTAAATCAAACTAAATCGAATAAAAATGATCATTTTGAAAGAAGGCTTGTTGTAAGTACAAATCTTTTTATTGAGTTATTTGTGATGACCGTCTTTCTTTTAAACGATTTTTTATAAAGATCCCAATTCCAATTGCCATTCCAAGAATTATAAAAATATCAATCTGATGCGAATATTTTTGAACAATTGTCCAGTGTTCACGAAGTTTCATTCCGCAAAAAAGCAGGAAACTATTCCACAATGTAGCCCCCGTGATAGTTGCGATTAAAAATGGAATAATTGGCATTTTTCCTATTCCAGCAGGTATAGAAATAAAATGACGAACAACAGGGATAAAACGACTTATAAAAAGGGTAATTATGCCTTTTCTTGCACGGAAAAAATTTTCAGTTTTTTCAAGATCCTTTTTGTTTAGCAACAGGTATTTACCTACCTTTAAAACAAAAGGTTTTCCACCATAATATCCCATTAAATATGATGCAAGTGAACCAGTAATTGAACCAATACTTGTAGCAATAATTGAAAACAAGAGATTCCATTTTCCATCGGCAACCTGAAATCCAACAAATGGCATAACAGCCTCGCTTGGAACCGGTGCAACCATACTTTCAAGAGCCATTAAAAGTGCCGCGCCAGCATACCCTGCTGTATCAAGGATTTTAATCGCAAATTCCGTTATAAATTCTGTAAGCATTTTAATTATTGATAGAGAAAAGGTTTCATTTTTTATTTTTGAATGCAATAATTTTTAAAGAATAATTAAAACTAATCAATAAAATAAATTAATAATAAATATTCACTCTCATCCCATAACTGATAAAAATCAAACCTTACCCCCTGATTTTTCAGGGGTTTTTTAACGCATTTTTAAAAATCACTTTTAGAAATGTTTATCCCTTTTCCACTCAATCATTAGCAAACAAATAACAATTGGATATATGGGTGGATATTTGTTGAATGGACACAATAATATAAACAGCTTCGTTAATCTGCAAAAGCAGTTAATATGAAAATTTCTCGCAAATGTTCGCAAATATTTAAAAACGCTGATAAACGCGGATT